>JANNSM010000485.1:0-5407 GCA_031402635.1 Bacteroidota bacterium
TGGTCATCAGCGCGATGTCTGTGTACAGCAGGGCCGTGTCTTCATTGAAATTGCCCGTACAGATAAAAGCGTAATCCATGACCCGGCCCTCTTCGACCCTTTTGATCAGGCAAAGCTTAGCGTGGACCTTTAGTTTATTGACGCCGAAAATCACGCGGATCCCCTCTTCCTGCATGCTGTTTGCCCAGAAAATATTGGCCTCTTCATCAAAACGCGCCTGCAATTCAACCACTACCGTAACGTCAACACCATTTCTTGCCGCATTGATCAGCGCCCGGATGATGGCAGAATTTTCTGCCGCCCGGTAAAGCGTCATGTGAATCTGAGAAACTTTGGGGTTGATGGCCGCTTCGCGCAGAAAATCGATCAGGTAGTGGAAAGACTGGTAAGGAAAATGCAGGAGAATATCGCGTTCTCGAATCACCGAATAAATACTTCGGCCCTGCGGAAGATGGGGATGGCTCAGCGGCTCGGGGCGGCTGTGCAAAAGGTCTGTCCTGCCCAGATGGGGGAACTTCATAAAATCCTTGAAGTTGTGGTAGCGCGCCCCGGGAATGATGGCGTCTTCTTCGGCGGACAACTTCATTTTCGTGATGAGATAATCCAGAAACGCCGGCGGCATTTGCTGGTCATACGTGAGCCGCACCGGATCCCCAACCCGCCTGCGCTTGAGGCTTTGTTCCAGCGCCGTGATATAACTCAGCGTCTGGTCATTGTCAATATCGAGTTCGGCATCCCGGGTAAACTTGATGGTGAATGCTTCCGCGCGGTCGTGAGGAAAAATATAATAGATTGAGTCTAGGTTGTAGCGAATCACATCGTCCAGCAGGATGATGTATTTGCGCCCACCGCGTTCAGGCAATTCCACAAATCGCGGCAGATTATCCGGAATTTCTATCAGCGAATACCGCGTATCCGCAGAATGCATCGGGTTGATCAACCGCACGGCCAGGTAAATGGAGGTATCGCGGAGGGTTGGAAATTCTTTTACCGTATCAATCATGATCGGAAAAAGATTCAGTCTTACCTGTTCCTGGAAATAAGTTCGAACCCAAATTCCCTGGCTCGGGGTTAACTCGTTTTCGTTGATGACGTTGATCGCTTCTAGCTTCAGCTCTTCCATCAACGCCTGATAGGTGTTGTCAAACCTGACCTGCTGACGCAAAATGATATCCTGAATCTGTTCAAGCACTTCAGCAGGGTCCCCGACAAACTCTTTGACTTTCTCGTTCAGCTTGGCAATCCGGCGCACCGTCGCCACGCGGACGCGGAAAAATTCGTCCTGGTTGTTTGAATAAATTCCTAAAAACCGCAATCGTTCAAGCAGGGGAACAGAAGGGTCTTCCGCTTCCTGGAGCACCCGGTCGTTAAACGCCAGCCAGGAAATTTCGCGGTTGATGTATTTTCTTTCACTTGCCGGCATAAGGAACTGATCTAAAGCACCACTCAGAGCGAAGGGTCAATCACTTTGGGAATGACGAAAAACAACTTCTTCCCTTTTTCTTCCATATCCGTCCAACGGTCAATGTCAAATTGCATGGCACAAACCCCGGATGTGGGAAAATGCAGTTTTCCGAACCGGCAAAACCGGTCGCAGAATTCGGAAATGACCGGCTCATGGCTGAAGAAGTAGAGCCGGGAGATCTCGTCCGGAGTTTCCCGAATTGCCGCTGCGATGCCATCCACCCCTTCGAAATACAAGCGTTCATCCCTGCGGATTTGAGCATCCGGGAAATTTAAAACACCGGCCATCAGCAAGGCTGTTTCATAAGCTCTGCGTGCGGGGCTGGATAACATGCCATCCGGCAGATGTTCAAGCCGAAGCAGGTAGCGCGCCACAGCAGGGGCCGCCCTTCGACCCCGGTTGCTGAGCGGTCTTTCCCGGTCAGCGAGGGCTGGTTCGTTCCAACTGGATTTGGCATGGCGCACGGCAGTGAGAATTCTGGACATACTGCGCTAAAGCTAATGATTTTAAGAGTCCCTGCCGGAGAAGGGTCGCATCCTCCCAACCGGGAAGCGGCACTTTTCCACGGCGTTGTATCTTAGCGTCTTGTGCGCAGCCGGATCCCGACAGCCAAACCGGCATAGACGGGAAAACACCCCGGAAAATCGCCGTGGTTATTTCTTTCCATCGTTTTGCTTTACCCATGTCCCAGCCAGAAATTCCAAAACAGTACGATCCTTCGCAGGTAGAAGACCGGTGGTATGCCCACTGGATCGAAAAAGGGTATTTCCGGTCTGTTCCGGATGACCGCGAACCATTTACGATCGTCATTCCCCCCCCCAACGTCACCGGGGTTTTGCACATGGGCCATATCCTGAACAACACCATTCAGGATATCCTGATCCGGCGCGCCCGGATGCAGGGCAAGAATGCGCTCTGGGTAGCGGGCACCGATCACGCGTCCATTGCCACAGAAGCCAAGGTGGTGCAAAAACTTCGCGCCCAAGGCATCAAAAAAAGCGACCTGAGCCGCGAGGAATTTATCCGCCACGCCTGGGAATGGACAAACAATTACGGGGGAATTATCCTGGATCAGCTTAAGAAACTCGGCGCTTCGTGCGACTGGTCCCGCACGAGGTTCACCATGGAACCTTCCCTTTCCGATGCCGTGCTGGATGTGTTTGTGGATTTGTACGAAAAGGGGCTGATTTACCGGGGCCTGCGGATGATCAACTGGGATCCGGAAGCCCTGACTGCGCTGAGCAACGAAGAAGTGATTTACCGCGAAGTCAGCGACAAACTCTACTTTGTCCGGTACCGGGTTAAGGACCAGGACCGGTTCGTCACCGTGGCCACCACACGTCCGGAAACCATCATGGGTGACGTTGCAGTCTGCTTCCACCCCAATGACCCCCGGTATGCCGACCTGAAGGGCAAAACCCTGATCGTGCCGCTTTCCGGGCGGGAAGTGCCGGTCATTTATGACACCTACATTGACATCGAATTTGGAACAGGCGCCTTAAAAGTCACACCGGCACACGATATCAATGACTACGAAATTGGCAAGAAACACAGCCTTCCGGTGATTGACGTTTTCAACGCCGATGGAACCATGAGCGAGACCGCGGGCCTGTGGGTGGGCGAAGACCGTATGGTCGTCAGGGTCAAAGCTGCCTCAAAGCTTGAAGAGCTCGGTTTGCTTGAAAAAGTCGAAGAGCTGCGTCACGCTGTAGGCTTCAGCGAACGAACGGATGCCGTCGTGGAGCCGAGGCTATCGCTGCAATGGTTTATGTCTATGGAACGCCTGTCCGCCCCGGCTTTGAGAGCCGTGGTCGAAGACGAGGTAAGGCTCATTCCTCCGAAATTCAAAAATGCTTACCGCCACTGGATGGAGAACATCCGGGATTGGTGCATTTCGCGGCAATTGTGGTGGGGACAGCGAATTCCGGCGTGGTACTTCGGCCCGGGTGAAAACGATTTCGTCGTGGCCCGCAGCGAGGCAGAAGCGCTGGAAGAAGCGCGTCGCCGCACGGACAATCCCGGTCTGGGTATTGAAGACCTCAAACAGGATCCCGATGTACTTGATACCTGGGCTTCAAGCTGGCTCTGGCCTATCTCGGTGTTCGATGGTTTTTCGGAACCTAACGGACCGGACATCAATTATTACTACCCGACCAATGTGCTGGTTACGGCCCCGGAAATTCTCTTTTTCTGGGTGGCCCGCATGATCATGGCCGGTGTTGAGTACCGGGGCGAAGTGCCCTTCCGCGATGTTTACCTAACCGGCATTGTCCGCGACAACCTGCGCCGCAAGATGAGTAAGTCGCTCGGCAATTCACCGGACCCGCTGGAAATCATCAAGGAATATGGCGCCGACGGAATGCGCGTCGGCATGCTCATCGCCTCTTCGGCCGGCAACGATATCCTGTTTGATATCCGTTTGTGCGAGCAGGGCAGAAATTTCGCCAATAAAATTTGGAATGCCTTCCGGCTTATTCAGGGCTGGGAAGTTAGACCCGGTGGAAATCCTGACAATGAGGCCCCGGTTACCTGGTTTGAGCACAAACTGCACCGCACGGTCAGCGAAGTTGACCATTTGCTCGGTGAATTCAGGATCTCCGAAGCACTCAAGCAGCTCTATTCGTTTCTCTGGGATGATTTTTGTTCGTGGTACCTCGAGTTCATCAAACCGGCGTACGGCGAAGCCATTGATGAAGCCACCCACGGTTATACGATCCGGTTCTTTGAAGTGCTGCTCAAATTGCTCCACCCGTTCATGCCGTTTATCACCGAAGAACTTTGGCATTTCCTCGCCCCGCGCAAAGACGGAGAAGACCTGACCATAGCACCCTGGCCGGCTCATCGTGAATGGGTTGACAACTATATCGAATCGGGGGAGATCGCCAAGGATATCATCAGCAAGATCCGCGACCTGCGCAGCAAAAAGCAACTCGGCTTTAAAGAGGAATGGCCTCTTTGTGTGAAAACAACCTCGATGCACCCGTTCCACGCATTTTCACCGACCATCCTGAAACTGGGCAAACTCAGCGGGATCAGCGCGGTTACAGAAGATGTTCCGGGAGCGCTGAGCTTTCTCTCCGGAACAACCCGTTTCTTTCTCGAGGCGGGCATCTCCACCAATACGGAAGCCGAGCGTCAAAAATTGCAGGGCGAACTGGAGCGGTTGCGCGGTTTTCTGTTCAGCATTGACAAAAAGCTTGGCAACGAGCGGTTTGTAGCCGGCGCAGCACCCGATGTTTTGGAGCGCGAAAAACAAAAGCAGGCGGACGCGCGTGAAAAAATCAAAATTCTGGAAGAACAACTCGCCGCATTGTCCTGATATTAACCAATTAACGCAATTAAATTAGCATACAGTTTTCTTTTAACGTCTTGGCAAAGACAATTCGATTTCTTAAATTGTATCGTATTAGCGCTTCAATCTACTCTAATGATCACAATCAATATCCATTAATATCCATGAAGTCACCTATTCGCATTGCTCTTTCTTTGTTCACCGTCTTGATGGCTCTGACGGTGCTGGGGTCTTGTAAGGAAGATGATGTACCCGGCGTAGAAAACTTAACCAAAGACTATTCCTCTGACGTTGTTCAGGAATGGATAGATCTTTTGTTGGTTTCTGCCAAGGAAACCACCGGGGCTTTTCCCCCGGTAGTAGCCCGCACGGCAGGCTATATCGGTCTGGGACTTTACGAAAGTGTAGTTCCGGGCATGCCGGAATACCAGTCTATGCAGGGTCATGTCAACGGTCTTGACCTGGGCATGCTTCCCGAGCCAGAACCCGGAACCTACCATTGGGGCGCTGTGGCCAACGCTTACCTGGCTGACATGATGCGTACCTGCTATGCCGGCGCAACCCCGGAAAACCTGCTGGCCGCAGAGGACCTCGAGGCCCATTATGCCAATGATATTTTTTCCCTCGAAGCCGATGCTGAACAACTCGAC
>JANNSM010000486.1:0-11851 GCA_031402635.1 Bacteroidota bacterium
TGGTGGGTTGGCACAAAACAGTGCCGGGATGGGGCCCAGCCGTGAATTCCATGCTCCATATTCAAGGCGATTCAGGCAGTATAGCCTGGCAACGCTATTTTTTGCCAGGCCACAACCACGTTGGCCGCGGAATCCAGCGGCTTCAAAACGGCAACTACCTCATTCACGGCGGGCTGGCCGATACCTGCTACCCGAGTTCGTTTGGCGGATCGACCGAATGGGAATGCAGCGGCACCAACTTGTTTTTGCTCTGGACCGATTCGCTCGGCAACGTCACCACCAGTTCGTTGTCGGGAACGGTGTTCGCAGACCGCGACGCCGATGGCATGCCCGGCCCCGGTGACGACGCCTTTCGCGAGCGGATGGTGCTCTTCAACGAGGGAGAGTTGCAAGTCCTGACCGATACTGCCGGGCATTACGCCATGCCGGTTTACCTTGAGGGGACTGCCAGGCTTCAGGCCGAAGTGCCAGATTACTTTGTGCCCTTCGCACCAGCCCCCTTCGCCTGGTATGACCTGGTCATTGACTCGCTGGGCAGCACAGCCGATACGCTGCATTTCGCGTTTCAGGACAGCGTTTCCATCCGCGACCTGACCGTTAGTGGCTATACCAGCGTCATTCGGGCTGCCCAGGAATTCACCTCCTACCTCTCTATACGGAACAACGGCACAGATCGTGCGGATTCTATTCCGATCCGCTACGATTTTGATCCTAAAATGACCTTTCTGTACGCCGATCACGATGCCATTGCGCTCACTGATACGAGTGCAACCTTTTTACTGCCCAGCCTGGCCCTGGGCGAATTCAAAACCATACATGTTCGTATGTTTTTGAACGATACACTAACTTATCTTACGCAGGATGCCTACTGGGAAAGGCTGGAAGCGGGTCCGCTGGGCATTGATCACACTCCGCTGGACAACGTGGACACATTCGCGGCCTACCCGGTTTGGGCCTGGGATCCCAACGATAAGCAGGTAAAGCCAGAAGGCACGGGCGAAGCGCATCACGTCTCACGGGCAACAGACTGGTTGACTTACACCGTTCGATTTCAAAACACCGGTAACGATACTGCGTTCTTCGTTCGGCTCGATGACCCCATTGAAGCCAACCTGGATCTGGGCAGTTTCCAAATGTTGGGTGCAAGCCACGACTACCAGGTTCAACTGGTCAACAACTGCACCTTGCGCTGGACTTTTCCTGGCATCCGTCTGCCCAACAGCACTGCCAACATGGAAGGGAGTCAAGGCTTTGTCAGTTTCCGGTTCAGGCCTAAAAACGAGCTACCCAACAATACTCGACTGAATAACGCGGGGGCCATTTACTTTGACTTCAACCCGGCCGTGCTCACCAACACCGCCTTTGTCACCCTCTATGATCCCGCACTAGGCACAGAGACCCTTCCCCCGTTAGCGAATGGGGGGCTGACGATCCTGCCAAACCCGGCCACGGATTTTATCCAAGTATTGCTGGATGCCGCGCATGACGGCCAGCCGCTGCAGCTCCAACTTATTGACCTGACAGGCCGGACCTTGCTGCAACAGACGCAAAGCCCGCCCATGCTCGTGGATCTCTCCGGATTGATTGGTGGAATTTACCTACTGGTGGTTCAGGAGCAGAACGGAGGCGTGCTAGGACGAGCCAGAGTCATGGTACCCTGACCTGCGCGCCGTATCTTTTGGCCGAGGTGTTTTCCAGAAAAGAACAACGCGCGGCCCTTCGGCAGTTGGGTATGGCCCGGCAACCGGCAAAATCCCTTCTCTGTCGGTCAGCCCCAACCCATCCTCGGATTACCTCAACATCCAATGGTCGGCTGAATACAGCGGTCCCGTAAAACTTACGCTGACGCACATCAACGGTCAGCTTGCCTGGATAAGAAATCTGGAAACAAACGGGTTTCTTACCATTTCGGAATCAATCAGCGAACTGCCTGCCGGAATATACATACTCTGCATCCAGTCTCCGGATGACGTTGAGATAGTCCGTGTAGCCATCGAGTAAAAAATGTTTCTAAAAGGAATGGCTGTCAATTCAGCCATTCCTTTTACATCACTCCCCCCGGGGAGTGTTCTGTGGCCTTAAGTGATTCCAGCCGCCTGCCACGAGTTCGTGAATGTTTCCCCCTTTGGTGTGCAGTTTAACACCCCTCTCCGGCTCTGTTATTTCTCCGATGACCGAAATGTCAGCGAGCGTTTTTACACGTTCAAGATCTTCCGGCTTAATGGTGAAAAGCAGTTCGTAATCTTCACCACCGTTCAGCGCGGTATTAATCGGATCCATATTAAAAAGAACCGCCTGTTCGTAGGTTTCCGCATGGATCGGAACAGCCGCTTCCTCAAGAAGTGCACCTGTTCCGGAACGGTGACAGATATGCAACAGGTCTGATGAAAGCCCGTCTGACACATCAATCATGGCGGTTGGTTTGATTCCGTTGTCCTTCAGCAAACCAACGATATCCACCCGTGCTTCCGGCTTAAGCTGTCTGCGAACCACATAAGCTTTTCCATCCAGCGTAGGTTGTACGCCCGGATGTTGAAGAAAAACTCGCTTCTCGCGCTCCAAAAGTTGAAGACCCACATAAGCGCCTCCGAGATCGCCGGTTAAGCAAATCAGGTCTCCCGGCCGGGCGCCGTCGCGGTAAACCAAATCCCCTTCCGCTGCGTCACCGATGGCGGTAACGCTGATAATTAAACCCTGCACTGACGAGGTGGTATCGCCACCCACCAAATCAACCTGATAGTGCTGACAAGCGGCATGAATTCCTTCATAAAGTTCCTCCAGTGCCTCCACCGAAAAGCGGTTTGACACCCCGATGGAGACCGTAATCTGCCCGGGAATAGCATTCATTGCACATAAGTCAGAAATATTTACTGCAACGGCTTTAAATCCCAAATGCTTCATTGGAACATACATCAGGTCGAAATGGATACCCTCCAGGAGCAGGTCTGTAGTGACGACCTGGAGTTTGCCCGCCGGGTCAATTACAGCCGCATCATCTCCTATACCCTTGATGGTCAATGCGTGATGAATTTCAAAATTTTTGGTTAGATGTTCAATCAAACCAAATTCTCCGTATTCGGACAGTTCTGTCCTGAGGTGTGTTTCGGTCATTTTGTGTGCTGAAAAAGAGCAGGCAAAGCTACGCCCGGCTGACCGGAGGATTAAATTTCGGTTGCGGCATAGTAAGATCCAGAGTATTTCTCTTTACCTTAATTTGATAAAACCACTACCTCATGAACAGACTACTTACTGCAATCCTGTTTGCTGGTCTTTGGAGCAGCGCCGTTTCTGCCCAGGAATTTCTACAAACCGACGTTCTGGAGTTTACGATTAGCCCTTGCGGCACCTTCACCAACAACATAGCGCCACCTCCGGGTTACCACCCAAACTTACTCTACGGCACAGTCTATGGCTTTGGAATTGTCACTGATCCGGCCGAAGATGGCTGGGAAACAGGCACACCAACACTCTATACCGGAGACCACGTTTTTCCTGGATCACCGGTTGAGGGATTCAGTGTACAAATCGGTGAGGAATTCAGGACTAACATCAACAGTTTTGATGATTGTGCCTCTGCAGGAATTTATACCAACGACGTGTCAACCGCCGTTATCGGCGACTTGCGCCTGGCTTCCTGGACTGGTTCGCGCAATGGCTTGAGCATTCGCCAAAGCACCGTGACCAAAGCCGGCGAACCGATGATGATCCACCGGGTTAAGCTTTGCAACAACAGCGGAGCGGCCCTTGATTCCGTGTTTTATCAGCGCTACATGGATGCTGATTCCGAGCAACCCTGGACGGGTAATTTTGTTACCAAAAACGTTGTTCTCCCTGATTTGGAAGAAGGCTCTGCCGTTGAATCATTCGGACAGACCTTTGACAATTGCCGGATCGCCATCATTTCACCGGATGAAAGAGCTCAGGGCTCCATCGGCGGATTTTTTGGTGATCGCCCTTCCTTTGGCTACTATGGCGAAAACTTTTTCCAAAACTCAGGAGTATTTACCGGTGATGTGGGCATCCAAATGACGTTTAACCTGGGTACCCTTGAGCCAGGCGAATGCGACTGTGCTGCCTTTGCTTACGCTTTCAAACGATCCGATTACGACCGGGCATACGGGATTGCCGAAGATGCCTGCACTGCTTTTGAATCGTTTGACGAAGACGGAGATGCCGGTGCGCTGGCCAGTCGCTTGTACGGTTCAAACCAATTAGAAATCAGCAATGACCTGACCTGGATTGCCTTCCCACAAGGATTTCAGTTGACCAACCTCAGCTCTGGTGACCAGGTGCAGGTCTATGATCTAAGCGGTCGCCTCGTGAACAGTTCCATCAGCGCAGGCAACATTCATCCTGTATCATCGCTGATCGCAGGCATGTACATCATTGAGGTACGGAGTCAGAGCGGAGCTTTCCGGTCCGGTAAAGCTGTTGTGCAGTAAACTCCATCCATACCAATCGTTGAAAAACGCCGGAAGCGCATCCTCGCTTCCGGCGTTTTTTTTTGACAAACGATCAGGTCCGCCTAAAAAGAACTCATTCAAATAAGTTGCTGTAGTGCGTATTTTAGAGCACATCGATTATGGATCCAACACAAAACCCTGACATGCTGGTGCGCTCACCACTGGAAATGCTTTACCACTGGGAAGCAACCCGGCCGGATGTTGTCTACCTCCGCCAGCCGATTGATGGCCAAATACACACCTGGACCTGGCGCGAAGTAGGCGATGAGGTTCGGCGAATGGCTGCTGCATTGCAGGCGATGGACCTTCCCCCAAAAAGTAAAATTGGTCTGCTTTCCAAGAATTGCGCCCATTGGATCATGGCCGATCTGGCCACCATGATGTCCGGACACGTCGGCGTGCCCTTGTATCCGAACCTGAATGCGGATACGGTCAAGTTTGTTCTGGAGCATTCAGAAGCCAGGGTGCTGTTTGTCGGCAAACTCGACACCTGGAAAGACATGAAATCCGGCGTTCCGGAATCAGTTCAGTTGATCGCATTTCCTTTCTACGGTCATGACGAATACACGGGTTGGGATTATCTGACCAACGCTCATCAACCGCTGTCCGGCAATTACATTCCAAATCCTGACGACTGGGCTTCTATCATTTACACATCCGGTACCACAGGTTACCCCAAAGGGGTCATCCATCGCTTCCACGCCATCAATTTTGCGATCTCCCACGCGGTGCGCTTCATCAACGTCGGCACCGGCGACCGCTTTTTCAGCTATCTCCCGCTGAGTCATATTGCGGAGCGGGTTTTGGTTGAATTGGGAAGCCTTTACGCCGGCGGCACGGTAGATTTTGCCGAATCACTGGACACCTTTGCCGCGAACCTGAAGGTTGCCAAACCCACGGTATTTCTCGGTGTGCCCCGAATCTGGTCAAAATTCCAGCAGGGTATCCTGAGCAAAATGCCCCAGGCTAAACTCAACCGGCTACTCCGGATTCCCATCATCTCGGGCATCGTTAAAAAGAAAATACGCGAGGGCTTAGGGCTTGAAAAAGCCCGACTCGTTTTCACGGGTGCTGCGCCTACTCCGGCAACCCTTATTCACTGGTTCGAAAAGCTGGATATCCGCATTCAGGAGGCGTACGCCATGACCGAAAATTGCAGCTATTCGCACGTGACGCTTCCAAACAATATAAAAGTCGGCGCCGTTGGTCAACCCCTGCCTCATTGCGAAGTCAGGCTCGGTGAAGACGATGAAATCCAGACCCGTCATGAAGCCCTCATGGTGGGCTACTACAAAGACCCGGAGCAAACAGCCGAATCTTTTACCGAAGACGGCTACCTGCGCACCGGTGATACCGGTTCCATTGATTCCGAAGGGTTCTTAAAAATCACCGGCCGGGTCAAGGACATCTTCAAGACAACCAAAGGCAAGTACGTTGCTCCGGCTCCTATTGAGCTTTCTCTTTCATCCAACACGTTTGTCGGGCAGGTGGTTGTGGTTGGCGACAATATTCCCCAGCCTATCGCCCTGATTACTCCTTCCGAAGAAATGGCCGGTAAATCACCGGCAGAAATCATTGCCAGCCTGAGCAGAACGCTTCAAGAGGTAAACAGTCTTTTAGACCAGCACGAAAACCTTAAAAAAGTGGTGGTACTCAAGGAGGAATGGACGGTAGAAAATGGCTTCCTCACCCCTTCGATGAAAATCAAAAGAAGAGTGGTCGAAGGGAAACACCGCGAGCGCTATCCTTCCTGGTACGAGCAAAAGGATATTATCGTTTTGCACGAAGCCTGATGATCAAAGGCAGCCGGAAGTCCGCGCAATTCCGGATTCCTATCGAAACATTCCAGGATACCAGCGCAGCCTGGCGGCCACCCCGCCGTAGTAAGCCCTGCCTTCGCCTAGCGTCATCCGGTTAAAGGGAACTCCGATTCTGGGTTCTATTCCGAGGCTGATCGAAGGGGCAAGAAATTGCTCATAGCCAAATCCCGCTTCGCCGGCAAGATGGATTTTGGTCGAAATATTACTTTGCTGCGGACCAACGGGTTGAACTGTAAATTGACTGGTAGATTCTACGAGCCCATTGGCATCAAACGAAAGAACGTCCGTTGATGGAGAGGTCACGGAAATCGTTACGGGATCATAGAACAACAACACACCCGGCTGCGGGTTGTGAAACTCTACGCGGTATTCTTCCTTGCGAACACGCTGCGGCGTAAGGCCCGCTGAAATCCGGAATCTTCCCCGTATGCGTTCCAGATCCCAGGCGTAGCCCGCCTGGAGCGGTACTTCCCAGCGTCCCTGATCACCGAGCATGGCATCCGGACAATGAACCGGTTCCTGAATTCCGTAGGCTCTGGGATCGCCACAACCAACATCAACCTGGTGGAAATGATATTGTCCGTAGCGCAGGCCTGCCGAAACAAATACGCCGGACTTAAACCAGATTTCTGCACCTACGCCGGCATCCCAGCCCGGCCGAAAACCATCGCCCACAGCCGTGTACTCAGCATTCAACCCCGCACCACCCGAAATCGCCCAATTAACCAGCCGGCGATCCCGCGCAAGGGTCGGGTCCTGTTCATTGCGTTCAACCGGACCGATCCAGTTGCTGGCCAGGGCAACAGGAACAACCGGTTCCGGATAGAAAAGACGACCAACCGAATTTGCTGGTGCTACTGCAATGGCAAAAGGATCCCGGCCCATGGTCGGCTTCACGTTTACCGCCTGGTCCTGAACTCCGGCCGTGATCATCAACTGCCCGTCTGTTATTGTCGGGTTTGAGGACAAGCCCTTCCTGACAATTTGCTTTGTGGGGACGGTTGTGGTAGTACTTGCCTCGGGAGCATTTCCGGCAACACCCGGATTACCGGAAAGACGGTTTTCCGGTGCACCGTTCACATTAAACCCGGCCGCTTCCGTGCCGGTATTGTCGGACTGCCCCGCAATGGATTTGTTTGAAACTGCTGCATCATTCCCCGCAATTACCTCGGCGGCCGAATTCCTCCCGGCTGTAGTTTTCTGGTCGGGTTGCGTGGATACGAACGGCCACCAGATCGCCCCGGCGCCCAGGGAAAGAGCCAGCGGCAGGGCAATCCAGAGTGCGCGGCGGCGGCGGCGCCCTGGCGCATCCAGCCTGGACTGCAGGGCAGTCCAGTCCGCAGGATCATACGGGGCTTCATACGACCCGAGTTTATCCTTCAATTGATCGTCAAAGCTATCGGGCATAGCGCATGCTTTGTGAAACTTCGTTTTTTATCATCATCCCCTGCAAATTCCGGCGGGCTTTCGCCAGGTTTGATTTAGAGGTTCCTTCCGAAATTCCCAGCAACTTGCCGATCTCCGGATGGGTCATTCCCTCTACAACAAACAAGTTGAAAACAGTCCGGTAAGCCGGACTGAGCTTCTGTACCAGCGCCAGAATTTCCTCTGCCGAAAGGCGGTCAAGGGGTGTCTCTACCTCATCAGCTCTTTCCGGCACGGCCCCGTCCAGTTCTTCACTGCGCGTCATGCGAATCACCGAGCGGTAATAATCTATGGCGGCGTGCATGACAATACGGTAAATCCAGCCTTCCAGTTTGCCTTTTCTTGAATCAAAGCTCTCCAGGCCTTCAAAAACCTTGAAAAATCCCTGATTGAGCATCGCCGACGCTTCATCGCGATCGCGGGCGTAGCGCAGACAAAGCCCCATCATGCGCCCATAAAAGCGCTTATAGAGAAGCTCCTGAGCTCTTCTATCCTGACGTAAACACGCGTTGACCAGGCTGAGTTCGTCCATCCGCCTAACAATATCCATCGGTTAAGATACGTCCGAACACCATTGGTCCGTTGCCGCCATTCCTTGAACTTCATAAAATGACGGTGGCATGAGCGTATCCTGCTCAAACGGATCAGAACGGGTTAATCGGCCGGGTTTACTTGCCTGAAAACCACTACCTGTGAGCGAGCAACAAAAAAGTGCCCGCTCCGGCAAGGTATCCGAGTGCCGCCAGCACCCCTATCTTTCGGAAGTACCAGAAGAAGTCCATTTTTTCCATGCCCATAACGGCAACACCGGCCGCTGACCCGATAATCAGCATCGAGCCGCCCGTGCCAGCACAGAGTGCAACAAACTGCCAAAAATGGGAGTCCATCGGAAACTGTTCAACAGAGTACATTCCCATCGTTGCCGCCACAAGCGGCACATTGTCAATCACGGCTGAAAGCACGCCCATGATTAGCACAATGGCGTTATGATTGCCAATGGTCCGGTCCAGCGTGGTGGCCAGGGCTTGAAGAGAACCGATAGATTCCAGGGCGGCAACCGCAGTTAGAATCCCCAGAAAAAACAAGACACTTGCCGTGTCAATTTGCCGCAAAGCCCGTATTACGGAGTACTCTGATTTTTCCGGGTGTGCTTTTTTCCAATGAAGCAATTCCGTGGTGATCCAAAGTACACTGAGACCAAACAGCATCCCCATATATGGAGGCAAATGCGTTATGGATTTGAAGACCGGAACAAAAAGCAACAAGCCAATGCCCATGCCAAAAATCAGGTTGCGCTGAAAGGGCGGTGTTTTAAAATCAACTTCCTCCACCACCGTAGGAAATTTCCCTTTCAAACGGAAACTGAGCACCAAAGCAGGAACCAGCATGACCATCAGAGCCGGAATAAAAATAGTTGATATGGTTGGCCATGCGGAGATTTGACCCCCAATCCAAAGCATAGTCGTGGTAATGTCCCCGATTGGACTCCAGGCTCCTCCGGCGTTAGCGGCGATCACCACCATTCCGGAAAAGTACAACCGCGTTTCCCGATCCCTGATAAGTTTTCTAAGCAGTGAAACCACAACAATTGCTGTTGTCAGGTTATCCAGAACAGCAGAAAGGAAAAAGGTCAGCAGGGAAATAAACCAGAGTACTTTTCGTTTTTCTTTCGTTTTAATCAGGTTGGTAATGACGTGGAAGCCATCGTGCATATCAATCAACTCTACGATGGTCATGGCGGCCAGCAGGAAAAAAAGAATGGATGCGATATCGGTCATGAAATGACCCAGCAATTGCCCAACCAGAATATGTTTTTCTGCGTCGGCATTAAAGCCCAGGCCAAGGCGGTGAAAAATTTCCTCAAATGGAACGGCGTACCCTGAACTGACCCCGATCGAAAAAAGCGTCCAGGTCAATACCCCGGTCAGCAGGGCAGTTGCCGTCTTGTCTATTCTCAGAGGCTGCTCAAAAGCAATCAGAATATAACCTAGAATAAAAACAGCAACAATGAGAAAACTAAATAGCATATAGGATTGGATGGCTGAAGGGCCCCCAAAAATAAGGATACTGCCGTCTGTCAGGTTACTTCAATTCCCAAATACAATTTGTGGGTAGCTTATCAGCGGCCAATTTCCAATAACAGCTCCTTTGCCTTGTTCGAAAGGGGCTCTCCGCCCGATTCAAGTAACAGCAATAGGGGGCGAGCTTCAGCGGGCTTTCCCAGGGCAATGCGTGTCAACGCCAGATACCAGCGGCTTTGATCAAGCAGCGGACCTTGGCCCGCATTAACCAGCGATACCAACAGGGGCTCTGCTCTCTCCGGCTTTCCGCGCTGCAGCCAGGCATTGGCTTCAAGCAACTGTGCTTCGGCTTTCCGGGGATGCTCATGCGGTACAGCACCAAACCAATCCGTCGCCATCCTAAAATCACCGGAATCGTAGGCCCTCCTGCCCTGTTCAAAGGGATCCGGGGCGGGTTGCCAGCCGGTATTTTGCGGAGCGTCCCAAGATCTGGAGAATGTTTCCGTTTCGCTTGCTGATTCTATTCCATTAGAAGATGCCGGTTCTTCAAATGCCTTTTCCGACGTTTCACGCTTGCTTCGGGTTTCCGGTTGATCGTTTTGAAGATTTTTTTCGTCTGAAACATCGGCGATTGACTCCTGGTCTTTTCTGGATCCTCGCGCAGCCTCCGTGCTGACCACTGCGCCTGGCGCATTACCCGATACCACACCGGTTTCGCTGTCACTTTGGATGCTCAACGCTTCTTCCTGTTTAGAAACCGGGGCTGGGGCAACATCCAGGAAATCTTCCTGAACGGCCGGGGCGTTCTCCGTTATCGGGTAACTGCTGGCCTTCTCATCAAACCGATCATTTGATCCGGCAATATCTTGGTCCGTCACCGATGATGAAAAGTTTTCCGGATTACCCGATGGGGTGTTGGTGGTTAAATCAGAAGGTCGTTTATCGGTTTGAGCCCCTGGCCATGTTCCTCCGCTTAACGGCGCAACCTTCACCGATGTATCTGAGGCAATGCCGGACTCTGTAAACGCACCACTTTCGGTTTGCCCAAGTTGAACCGGTTCAAAATGTCGCTCAAAGGCTTGCTGATCTTTTTGACGCTGTTGAATAACCGTCAGCATCCAATATCCCGCCCCGAACAGAAACACAATTGTTGCAGCAACCCCAAAGCGAGTAACGCTTAATCGCCTTAGCTTTCCTTTTTGAGCGTTATCCGTTGCCGTGAGCAAATCAATATCGCGGTTGATTTCATTCGCCATCGCTGCCGCATTAGCCGGTCCCATTGCCCGGAGTCCTTCAACGGCCTCCCGGTCGTCCGCAGAAGTTTCCAGCCACGCCTCCACGGCCTCGCGCTCCTTTGCACTCAGCCGGTTTTCCAGGTAAGCCTGAAGTTGCGCGTTGGTAAGCCCGGGATAATATGGAGGCTGGTTTTTCAAACAGATTCAGGAATTTTCAGGGTGAGTATCGTCCAGCATCAGCCTCAAATTTCGCTTGCCATTCTGCAGGTGGCTTTTGACTTGTTTGAGCGAAAAACCGGTGAGCTCCGCAACTTCCTGGTAGCTTTTTTTCTGAAGGTAAAACAACTCCACACACTGCTTTTGCAGGTCATTTAGTCGAGAAAGGGCAATCTCAAGATTGTCCAGCGGATCCTGAAAGGCTGCATTTTTGCCGTTTTTTCCAAAACTGAACTGAAAATCCAGATGCATTTCCTGTTCCGATTCCACAAAGCCTTCTTCCTGCGTTTCCAGATGTATCCTATAGCCCTCCTGGCGGTGACGCACCGATTTACGACTGCGCAATTCCATCAGCGCAGCATTTCTCACCACGGCAAACAGCCATGGCCTGACGTGTTCAATCCGATGCACCCGTAAATCGTCCAACAGTTTTTCAAAAACCTGCATGACCAGATCCCGCGCATCGTCACGGTCTTCCAGATACCGGTATGCCACCCCGATCAACGCATAGGTATGCCGCTTAAACAACTCCCCGACAAGGTTCTTGTCGCCGGTTTCCTGATACCGGGCAACAAGAACCTCGTCGGTCAGCTCAGCCAGAGACTTTTTACCGAATAACCCCAAAGGCAACGTGGCGATTTCTGTAAAATAACCGATAAAGGGCTAGTGTT
>JANNSM010000487.1:0-2801 GCA_031402635.1 Bacteroidota bacterium
CTAAAAAAAGATATCGTCAGCCTGGGTATGGTCAGGGATTTATCGGTCGAAGGCAACCGGGTATCCTTTACCGTTGAGCTGACCACACCGGCCTGTCCGATGAAGGAACATATCCGCAAAGCCTGCGAAACGGCTGTTCGCCACATGGTGGACAAAAACGCGGAATTGAATATTACCATGTCAGCGAGGGTGAGCAGCACGCGTGACGGCTCTCCGGTGCTACCGGGCGTGAAAAATATCGTGGCAGTGGCTTCCGGAAAGGGCGGGGTTGGCAAATCAACGATTGCCGTAAACCTGGCGCTGGCACTGGCCAATTCAGGCGCCAAAGTAGGATTGATTGACGCTGATATTTACGGGCCGTCTATACCGCTGATGCTCGGCTTGCAGGGAGCCGTTCCCGGCGTGGTTGAAGAGCAGGGCAAACCGGTGATGATTCCGGTCGAAAAGGCCGGGCTCAAAGTGCTCAGCATCGGGTTCATGGTGGATACCAGTCAGGCGGTGGTTTGGCGAGGACCAATGGCATCGGCTGCACTGCGGCAATTTGTCTCGGACTGCCGCTGGGGCGAACTGGACTACCTCATCCTGGATATGCCTCCCGGCACCGGCGACATCCACCTGACGCTGGTCCAGACCGTACCGGTCACTGGTGTGGTGATGGTGACTACCCCCCAGGAAGTAGCGCTTGCTGATGCGCGCAAGGGCATCGCTATGTTCCGGATGCCCAACATCAATGTTCCGATATTGGGTGTGGTGGAAAACATGTCCTGGTTTACCCCGGCCGAACTTCCCCAAAACCGGTATTACCTTTTTGGAAAAGGCGGTGGAAAAGAGTTGGCTGAATCGCTGGATATTCCGCTGCTGGGCCAGATTCCGCTGGTTCAGGCAATCCGCGAAGGCGGGGATTCAGGCAACCCTGCGGTGCTGACCGATCAAGATCCGGTAACCCGCAAAGCCTTCGAGGATATGGCCTTTGAGGTTGCCCGTCAGGTCAGCCTCCGCAATGCCAATTTAGCTCCCGGCAAACCTGTTGAGGTCAGGGTCGGATAAGAATCCGGCTTAACGGATTTCCGCTAATTCGCAAATAAACAAGCATTGTGTACCCCGGTAGTTGGCCCTGAAAGGCCATACCGCCGATTATCGTTAAATTTGCTGCCAGTATGGCTGTTCTCGTCAATCAGGCTTTGTACGACCGGGTGGAGTCCTCACTGGATGGCATCCGACCTTATCTGCGCAAAGACGGAGGGGATATAGAATTGGTCGAAATCACCGCGGAGCTGGAAGTCAGGGTTAGACTGATTGGCGCCTGTGAAAGTTGCCCGATGAGTTTCATGACCATGAAAGCCGGCGTGGAAGAAAACCTGCGGTCTTCCATACCGGAGATTTCCGGCATCAGCGCGGTGAATGCTTCGCCGGCGGCTTGATCACATCAAGGCTACCTGCCATAACGCTCACCTTCATTTCGGCTAAATTTCAACTAACTTCGAATGACCACTGACAGGCTATTCGAATTGATCCTTCGCCGGCGTTCTTACCTGTGTGTAGGCCTGGATACCGACCCGGAAAAGATTCCGGAGCACCTTCGCGGCGAGGCTGACCCTGTTTTTTCGTTCAACAAAGCCATCATTGACGCCACCGCTGATCTCTGTGTTGCCTACAAGCCCAATATCGCATTTTACGAGGCCGGCGGCGCTGCCGGATGGGAAAGCTTGCGGCGCACCGTTGCCTGCATTTCACCCGATCACCTGACGATTGCCGATGTAAAGCGCGGCGATATCGGCAATACAGCCCGGCAGTATGCCCGGGCTTTTTTTGAGCAACTCGGATTTGACGCGATTACCGTTGCCCCGTACATGGGCTCGGATTCCATCACGCCCTTTCTCCGTTACCCCGACAAATGGGCGGTTCTGCTAGTCCTCACTTCCAACCCCGGCAGTGCCGATTTTCAGTTCATGTGCGAAAACTCGGAGCCACTGCACGAACGCGTACTTCGCATCAGCCAAACATGGCCGGATGCAGAACGGCTGATGTTTGTCATCGGAGCAACGCATCCGGACAGTTTTCTGCGAATGAGGGAACTGGCGCCTGATGCCTTCTTTCTGGTTCCCGGCGTTGGCGCTCAGGGCGGCGATCTTGCCGCATTGAGCCGTGCTGGGATGAACCAGCGCTGCGGTTTGCTGGTCAACGCCTCGCGGGCCATCCAATACGCCAGCCCCGGTCCCGATTTTGCGGAAGCGGCTCGCAACGCCGCGCTGGAGATTCAGCGAGAGATGGATGCCCTGCTTCGCGAATGCCTCGGGCGGTGAGCGGGGGTTGCTAACACTGTCCGGGACTTGCGGTTCGATTTTGATTGATTTAACTTAATGCCATGAACGGCTACTTCAGAAAGGTTGTGGAAACCCGGGTATTTGGGGTTTGTAGTTATCTGGGTGAGAAAATGGGGATCGCGGGACGCCGCGTCCGCCTTTATTTTATTTATGCCGCCTTCCTGACTTTTGGCTCACCGGTGATTATCTACCTGGTGGCTGCCTTCTGGCTCAATGTCCGGCAGTATGTACGCCGAAGGATTTTGCCGGTCTGGGATGCCTGAGGCGATAATTCCAGCCGGACGGGTTGAAGACCCGGCCGCCGTTTGAGCATGCTGTAAAACACGCCGCAAAATACGCTGTAAAATAAAAACCGGGATCAAAGATCCCGGTTTATCAGTGCCCAGAACAGGAATCGAACCTGCACGGCCAAAAAGGCCACTAGCCCCTCAAGCTAGCGCGTCTACCAATTCCGCCACTCGCGCATAATATAACAGA
>JANNSM010000488.1:0-13905 GCA_031402635.1 Bacteroidota bacterium
TGTCGGTCAGTCTTGCAGCCGGTAAAACAACATCAGGGTGGCAATCGCCGATGGCGGGCAACAGACTCAGCCTGATCTCGCCGGCCAGGTTTTTCTTGTCTAGCCGCATCAGGTCCAACATCCCTTCCACCGTAACTTCCGTCAGGTCAAAATGGGGGAAAACGGCGGCGATCCCCGCAGCAACTTCATCGCGCTCTTCCCGTGACAAGCCCGCCGCTTCGGCAGACAACCAGCTCTCGGCAATCATTCCCACCGCAATAGCATCTCCGTGCAAAAGCGGGTGATCACTGTCCAGTTGCAACGTCTCCACAGCATGACCAATGGTATGGCCAAAATTTAAAATCTTGCGCAATCCTCCTTCGCGCGGATCCGATTCCACAACCTGCTTTTTGATTTTTACACTGTGGGCTATCAGCGCTTCCCAATCCTGCACGGCATCCATCCCTTTTCCAGCCAGCTTTTCCCATTCCTTTCGGTCGCGGATGAGCGCATGCTTGAGCACTTCAGCATAACCAGAGCGCAACTGCTCATAGGGTAGCGTAGCCAGAAATTCGGGACAAATCAGCACGGAACGGGGATCTGCGAACAAGCCGATCATGTTTTTCAGACCGTTGAAATCAACGCCGAGTTTACCGCCTACGGAAGCGTCCACCTGGGCCAACAGCGTTGTGGGTATATTCAGAAAGGTAAAGCCCCGCATATATGTTGAAGCCGCAAATCCACCCATGTCACCGATTACCCCGCCGCCGAGGTTGACAAGCAGACTGTGGCGGTCAAGGCCAAGATCAACAAAGGCTTCCCAAATCCCTTCGCAGGTGCCGATGGTCTTGTAGTCTTCACCGGAGGGAATTTCCAGGCGCTCCGTGCCGTCTGGCCAGGCGGCCTCCCTGATGAGGGGCCAGCAGTCCTGTTCCGTGTTTTCATCCAGCAGGACGACCACGCGGGACCACCTCCGCGATTTTAGATGGTCATTCAGTTCGGCGTTTACGGCGTCGGTATCACCGATGCAAATGGCGTAGTCAGAAAGTTCCAGTCGTTGCATGCTCCGGGATTCGGGGCTAAGATACCGGTCACAGGTCAGGTTTCCCGATTTGGCAGCAAGGCAACGGTGCTCCAGGCCTGGGCCGGCGAGGCAAACCAGGCTTTGACCGTGCTCCAATTATTCCGGAAAAAGGACGAAGCCCGGTAATTGTCCAACGCAGCTTCGCTGGTCCAGTAGCTCTGCGTAAAAAAGCGCGAGGGATCGCTGCTGTCGCGAAATGCCTGAACCTGTAAACAGCCTGGCCATTCACGAATACCGTCAGCTTCTGCCATAAAGAAAGCGGCAAAATCATCGGCGTGTTCCGGTCGGATTTCGAGCTTCACAAAACGGATAATCATGGCTTTCTAATAAATTAAAACCCGTTGTCCCCGGGTCAGGAAAACTGGATCTGAACCAGGTCATTAACCTTCAACCCGAGGAAACGGGATGCATTGCCCTGGTTCAGCGCGATTTCCAGAAAACCAGCAGAATTGAAAAATGCAAGTCGCTCCCCCGGAACAACATCTCCGTATTTTCTGCTCAGGCGATCAATGCGATCGTGGCCTTTCAATCGGATGCTTACCGACCGGCCTTTCCGAACCCGCTCAACCATTTGCTCATCCACATTGAGAATAACGTTTCCAAAGCGGTCCACATGAACCACCGAACCCCGGATAAAATCCTCCCCTTCCAGTGGGCGGAGAGCTGAGCGTTCCGCAATTCCACGGACTTGAATGGCGATATCCAGAATATCTCCTGCCGCTGCAAGATGACCGGCGGCCATCACGGAATCCGGGTAAATGCCCACATCACCGGATTCCTGACCAATACCTTCCCGGATACAGAAAATGAATTCCGGGTGCTCATCAAACAACAGGGAAAACAACCCGTCATCGGCACCCACAAAATATTGGCCCTGATGATAAACCACCAGAAAACGCTCCTTTTTCAACAACTGCGAATGAATCCCGATCCAATGAATCGTGTCCGGAGCAAAATGCGGATAGGTCTGGCGAAGGGCAAATGCCGCGTGTTGGGTGTGCCAGGGGGGGACTTCGTGGGTAATATCCACCAGGGTCACTTGCGGACACCGGCGCAACATTCTGGCCTTAACGGAAGCCAGGTAAGGGTCTGCGGTACCGAGGTCTGAAGTAAGGGTGATAACCGCCATTCGAAGTACATCAGTCCGAATTCAATCAATTGTGCATAACTGATCCGGAGATGGGTAAAAGATGCGAAAAAAAACTGCATCCATCGCGCTAAATTAGGGCCTGCTTACAGCCTAAGCCAATTTTTTTGATCCGCTCCTAATACAACGTCCGGCTATTGAGTGAACTGACAATTGAACTCGACGGGATAAAACCAATCGACTTCTACGGCCCCAACAATGCCAAGCTGGCCATTATCAAAAAACGATTCAGCCAACTGAATATCGCCGCCCGCGGCAATAAACTCAAAGTCTCCGGCAACGAAGCAGATCTTCGGGATTTTGAGGAAAGGGTACAAGCCGTGGTTGACCATATAGATCGGTTTGGCCAGATTAACGAACCCAATCTCGACCGCATTATGCTCGGTGCCGAAACAGTGGAAACCAACAGCCCGGAGAACCGTGAAGATGTGATTGTTCACGGACCGAGCGGCAATCTGGTCAAGGCCAGAACCGTCAACCAGCGTCGCATGGTGGAGTTGTCGGACGAAAACGACATCATATTTGCCATCGGACCGGCCGGAACAGGTAAAACCTATACCGCCGTTGCCCTCGCCGTGCGGGCATTGAAAAACAAGGAAGTCAAACGCATCGTGTTAACTCGCCCGGCCGTTGAAGCCGGGGAAAGCCTGGGTTTCCTTCCCGGCGATCTAAAAGAGAAAATTGATCCGTACCTCCGACCCCTGTACGACGCGCTGGACGATATGCTCCCCGTTTCCAAACTGAGTTACTACATGGCCAACCGGGTCATCGAAATTGCTCCGCTCGCGTTTATGCGGGGCAGAACCCTTGACAAAGCCTTCATTATTCTGGATGAAGCGCAAAACGCCACCAATTCGCAACTTAAAATGTTTCTCACCCGAATTGGCCCTTCCGCCAAGGCCATCATCACGGGTGACCTCACCCAGATTGACCTGCCGGGAAACCAACACTCCGGGCTTTACCCATCGGTGCAGTTGCTGAAAGATATTCCCGGTATTGCCACCGTTTTTCTGACCGAAGAAGATGTGGTCCGGCACCGGCTGGTCAAGGACATTATCAAAGCCTACGAAGGTGCCTCCGCTACCCAGAACCCCACAAAATGATTTTCCCGGCATCCGGAATGCCTGCCTTGTCCAGTGCAATCCGCCAGACTGACTTCAATCTGCCCGGACAAACCGCTTTTTACCGTGGAAAGGTCCGCGATGTGTACACGATTGATGACCGATTGTTGGTTATGGTCGCATCGGACCGCATTTCCGCTTTTGATGTGGTGCTGCCAAGAGCTATTCCCGGCAAAGGCCAGGTGTTGAACCAAATTGCAGCGCATTTTCTTGCGGCAACCCGCGACCTCGTTCCCAACTGGGTGCTAGAACACCCCAATCCCCGCGTCACGGTTGGCATCAAAACAGAACCGGTCAGAGTTGAAATGGTGATTCGCGGTTACCTGACCGGCCATGCCTGGCGAGAATACAGCGCCGGGAAACGCGCGCTGTGCGGAATAACGCTTCCCGCATGGATGCGCGAGCATGACCCCTTCCCCCAACCCATCATCACTCCGGCTACCAAAGCGGATGAAGGCCACGACCTGGATATTTCCCGCGAGGAAATCTTGAAACAAGAGCTGGTTCCTGAAGAGGTATACCTCCGTATGGAAGAATATACCCGCCAACTTTTTGAGCGGGGTACGGCTATGGCCCGTGAGCGGGGATTAATCCTGGTCGATACCAAATATGAATTCGGAATGGCGCAGGATGGCAGGTTATTGCTGATCGATGAAATTCACACGCCAGATTCTTCCCGCTACTTCTACCTGGACGGCTACCAGGAACGCCGGCAAAAAGGTGAGCCCCAAAAACAACTCAGCAAGGAGTTTGTCCGTGAATGGCTGATGAGTGGTGGTTTCCAGGGCAAAACCGGACAGGTCGTTCCAGAAATGACTGATGTTTTTGTCGAAACCGTTGCCGCTCGGTACATCGAACTCTTTGAGCGGATTACCGGTCAGCCTTTTCTACCGGCGGATTCCACGGCCGATCTGATTAAAGGTATGGAACAGGATATCATTCTTTCGCTTGGCAAACTCCGTTGATAAAGAGCCAGCTGCTTCCGGAAAATACCACGCCACCCCCTAAAAACGGAAGCGCCCGGACCACCTGGTGATCCGGACGACTTCCTACTCCTGGTTGCCATCAGCGGTGTCCTCCCGCCATACTTTATATATAAAAAAGGACCGCAAAGTGCGGCGTTTCTTCCTGTTCCCAATATTCCCGGGAGGGATATTAACGACCGCCGTGTCAACCGTAAGTACTCAGGCAAAGTAGTCCGGGATGCCTGCCTTTGCATTAAGGCAAAACGGCATCCGTGACGCGGATAAATCGGACTATGGGATTAATCAAATGGCTAATCTGACGGGCCGTAATCGCTATTTATTGCTGGAAATGCCCGGATGACAAGGGCTTGAAATGCAACTGCCCGCGCTGGTGTGACCAGGGCGGGCAGTTTACAAATTGGTAAAAAAGCGAGTGTTTGCGGGCTCGCTTGCTACAGGTCAGTTCACCCGGCTCAGCCGTTGGGTAACCGTTCCGGAAGCGGATCGCAGCGTAACCAGGTAGATGCCGGCGGAATACCCGCCCAGGTCCAGCAACATACTGTGACGACCGGTACGTAAGGTCTCACTCCGGCTGCTGATGACTTTTCCGAGCAAGTCGCTGATTTCTATGGTCAGGTCCTGAGTCTTGGATAAATCCAGATCCAGCACGGTCATTCCTGAAGTCGGGTTGGGATAAAGATTTATGGAGTTCAACTCGTCAAAGCTTCCCAGGCCATTTGGTCCTTCGGTGATAGAGACCGTGTAGTTGCGCGTTTCACCGCTGATTGGCGCCGTAACCGTGTAAACCACATCTGCCGAAAAGTTCTGGGCAACTCCGCTGGCCGGGCTTACGGATTGGCCGGTGATCTCAACGGTTGGAACCAGCGTAGACAAGTCGGTGCCGAAGGGCACCGTTGCCTCAATGGTATTGGCATTCTGGTCTATGGTGGCATTGACGGTGGGAATCAGATCATCAAACCGAAAGCTCACAATGGCATCCGGATAGTTGGTGCTAAAGCCGCCGACATCTGCGCGATTGCGGGGAATAAGCTTGTAGTTGCTGAAGCTGAAGTATAAGGGACCCTGAACATACGTCAACACCTGACCTACGTTTACGCTATCCGTTGAAAATTCAAATGGGATATCATTGGAGACATCGTCTGCGCGCAACCCGGTATTGGCGGTCGCAGATGTGGTATTGAACTTCCATTCGCCAAACGGACCACCGGGGGCGTCGGGGTTGTTGCTGGTCACCGTGGCATTGTTAAACCGAAGCAACATTGCTTCGTAAGGCTCAGTTTTTAGAAAAATATTGGCACCCAGGGTATCGGGGAGCAAAGTAGTAATGGGCGCGGGCAATGCATTGCCGGAGGATAAAAAGTCGAAGGTGATGTTGTCCAGGTAAGTGACCCCGAACTCCTCCACAACTTTACCGGAGGTAACCCGGATTTTGTCTCCGCGATACAAACCATCAATACCTGCTGAACTCCGGATAAAAATCCCGCTCCAGAGTGCGGTGCCGTCCTGTAAGGTCAGCAGGCCCAGGTCATATGTTTGCTGGCCTGCGGTAACCACTCCTTCCACTTCCATCTCGGGGAGTGTCTGGCCCGCCCAGACGGAGGCAAAACCATTTTCGTTTTTCTGAATCCGGGCAATAGAATTGATCCCGTCGTCATAAACGATGTAGTTTGATCCGGTGGCCATGTCATCCGGAGAGAAGGTAATGTTGCCGCTATTGTCTACCGCGCGGATGTAAAACTTCACGTAAGATGCATCCACTCCCGGACCTGGTACATTTCCCGACCAGGTATCGCCGGTGGTATTGGTCATTGCCACGGAAACGAAAGTGGGGGTAGCCAAGCCAAAAGCGTAATACAGTTGAGCCGAAGCAATCGTTCCATCAGCATCAACAATGTTCGCGGAAATGGAAACGGTTTCCGTAGAAGTAGGCACCACCGGTGCGCGGGTAATTCCGCTGACAATCGGCGGTGAACTCGTGGTGGGACCTACATCCGTAAGGTCATGAGGCGCAATGTAATATTCGCCAAAACTCTCCGTGATCGTACCCCGGATATAGGAAAGGCTTGCTCCATCGGCAGGAGGTGCATAGGTCAGCGGGGTATTGGAGACCCCGGGTGTTCCGCCAATCCACTCCGGACAATGCGTATCCAGAATGTCGTTGCGGAAATGCCCGCTGGCATCCCGGATGGCCAGGAAATTGCCCAGGCCATCGGTAACATCCCATTGAAAGCGACCGCTGGATCCCGGAATAACATTCGCCACAAAGACGTTCTGAATTTCAACATACGTGCCTTCGTACTTTTCTCCGCTGACTTTGTTTTGAATACCGCCGGCCAGCATGATGCTGTCTATGGTAATGACCAACGGATCGGGCTTGGTACCCAATGCCTGAATCGATGAGGGAAACGGCAGAATCTGGATCTGTGTGTTAGCGCTAAAATCGCTGATCAGGCCTGTGAAACGGACCGTGTTGCCCACCTGAAAATTGTCAATAAACAATGCATCATCGCTAAGCGATTCCAACCCTCCACCGTATCCAATAGCGGTTGGGTCAATCAGCACCTCAACACCGGCAAAAGGCGAGCCGGGGTTGCTTTGAACCCAGGTTCCTTTGCGGTTGAGGCTCAGTCCGTAGTCACAGGGATCAAAAGAAACAACTCCTTCAATTTGGACGGTATCTCCGTGCAGGTAGCTCAGATCCGATCCCGAAGCAAGATCCACCGGATCAATGTACTGGATATCATAAATATCAACGAGTGGGTACTGAGCCTGTGCGAGCAGACTGAAACACATCGCGGTCAGTAAAAGGAATAACTTATTCATTCGTGTTTAGTGCTGGTTTTTCTACTTTTTTGGACGGTCCTGGAGAAAATATAGAAAGACGGTTTGTCAAATTTTGCGCAAAGTTAGCTTATTGTGCGTGACGGAATATTAAGCGAATGTTAAGTCCTTCGTCTTAACAAAAATTTCTTCCTCTTTGGCAGGAATTTGGTTGCTGGGTTAAAAGCGCTGATTTTCAGCGCAAAACAGCAAACTTGCCCTGACGAATGTCGCCGGAATCTAAATCTTTTACAGTGAAAAGATAAAGTCCCTGGGTAATGGTTTGTTCGCTTTCCGAAAGCACATCCCAGGCGTGTTCGCCGCCGGAAAACAGGCGTTTACCGGCCTCACCGGCAAAATTTTCAAACCAGCCGATATCGGACCCGTCGTAAGAATCTGCCTCGTGATTCAGGCTGGCGACCAGGTCTCCACCAAGGGTGTAAACACGGATCTCCGCCCTGGATGGCAAGTTGTAAAATATGAGCTTGCGGGTTCTGGAGGTCGTACCATCCCATGCGGCGTTCAGGCTGTACGGATTGGGATAAACTTTCGGGTCTTTATCGCTTTCGGCAAAAGGAAGGGCTCCAACACCCGGAAAAACGCGAAAAGCATTTTCGACAAAAGACGATTCAAGTGACTCAATGCGAAGTGCCTCATCTCCCTCATCAAAAGCAGTAACGATTACCATGTACTGCCAACCGTTGAGAACGTTTGTAAACGAATAGCGGTAGCGATATTCCAGCGAATCGCCCTCAAATTTGACCGGTTCCGGGAGCCGGATAGGATCCAACCCGTTGTTGAAGCCAATGTCATTTCCCGGTTTGTCCCACTGTCCGGCCAGGCTGGCTTCTTCCAGTAAATTCAGGCCGAGATCATCACCAGGCTGGCTTCGGTAAATCCGGTACCCCTCAAAGTCAACCCGTTGTGAAATCGGGTCAATGGAGCTCTCGGCAAGGTCATCCCAATAAACATCAATCCGGGTATTGGAAGGAATGATTTTAACATTCGGCGTAGCCGGAGGTTCCGGAAGAATGTAACGGTCCAGTTCCCCGTCATTGTCCAGGTCCTCGCCTTCATCCAGCAGGCCGTTGCCATTCAAATCTTCGCCATTGTATGTCCGCTTGGCCCAGCCGAGGTGTTCAATCAACTCTACACGCGCTTCTTCTGTATCCCTTGCCAGCCCTACGCTGCCGGGTGGGGCATCCTGCTTGGCGCAAACCATGGCAAACACCACGTTAAAGCCCTCTCCGGGTTCTACTGATTCCAGGGGGCCGGCAGAAATCAGGTTGGTCAAGCCACCGGTGCTGCCGGGATTGGCGAGAAATCCCGGAAGATCCGGATCGGCGTAATTCAGCCCTTTTTTAAGTTTTTCATACGCCTGCAGGTCGTCGGCCGGTGCATTGTAAGGAGGGGCACCGGTGGAATTGAAAATCCAGAAATTGCTGTGCACTTTAGGCTCCGGATAACCGGAGGCGATCACCGCCTCCGCATTGGAAGGGTGAATAAAGAGATCCCGCCATTCGATCCCAAGGAATTGCACGGCACCATAAGAATCGGTGAATCCGGGATCCCCATCATTGTCAAATGCGTAATTGGCCAGGCAGGAATCCTCATATCCGTAGCCTCCCTGGCTGAAAAAAGCAGAACCGAAATCCGTGGCGACATTCACATTCCGGACCACCATGTCCTGCCACATTCCGAGGTAAACGGAGTCCCAGGTTTTAAGGCTCTCGTTGGTGATGCGGTAATTAAAAAGCACAAAAAAATCCGCGAAGGAATAATTCCAGGCATACGTTTCCAAATGCACCTGGGCTCCCATTGGCTGGGTGTGCTCGGAGATTACGATGGATGTTCCCGGGATCACGACATTCTTGTCCGAAAAGTCGATGACCATGTCCTGGTGGGAAATACCGTCAAAGGCGAAGAACTCGCTGTTAGTAAGAGTGGAGCGCTGTGCAATCGTTGCGCCGACCTCTGCACTGAATTCAAAACCCGAGGCTCCCGTGCTGTATCCGGACGCGGCATCCTGAGTCACCGAGCTCACAAGCGTCTGGCCTTCAACCCGGGCGCCCAGCCACAGACCGGATTCAAAAAGATGTTCGATCCCGGAATTGATGGGATACTCCATCGAAGGAGGTCCTGAAGGATCGTTGCGAACATTGGGACGGCCAATGGTGCCAACCGTAGAGACGTTGAGCCCGATGTTGCCTACCGAAACCGTTTTCTGATCGAAGGAGGCCTGACCGCTGACCCTCAGGCAACAAAGCCAGAGAACCCCCGCAATGAAGGCGCTCAGTAACCTCATGGTTGACCAGATGTTCGGGCTGCGAAAACCTTTCCCGGCGAAGAAAAAATCGGGCATGGGCGCAAAGGTAGGCAGAGCCCCGGCAAAATTCCCGGACTCCCTTCAATTATTGCGACCTGCTCCTGACAAAAAAGGAATGTTAGCTTTTGGTCTTGCGCTTGCGCTCATTCTCTTTCAGAAAGATTTTGCGCAGGCGAATGGACTCCGGTGTTACCTCCACATATTCGTCCGCCTGGATATACTCGAGTGCCTCTTCAAGACTGAAACGCACCGGTGGGGAAATTTTCATTTTCTCATCGGAACCGGAGGCGCGCATGTTGGTCAGTTTCTTGGTCTTGGTCACGTTCACCACCAGATCGTCGGCTCGGTTGTTCTGACCGATCACCTGGCCTTCATAGACATCTTCGTTGGCGCCGATAAAGAAAAATCCGCGGTCCTGGAGGTTGTGCAAACTAAATGGAATGGATTTTCCGGTTTCCAACGCGATAAGCGAGCCGTTCAGACGCTCGGGAATATTGCCCTTGAAGGGTTGAAATTCAATGAATCGGTGCGACATCACCGCCTCGCCCGCGGTGGCCGTCATCAGGTAACTTCTCAGTCCGATGATCCCGCGCGACGGGATTTGAAACTTGAGGATGGCTCTTTCGCCCTTTAGCTCCATGGAGAGCATCTCGCCTTTGCGCTGCGTCACGGCGTTGATCGCCGTACCTGACACATTCTCCGGAAGGTCAATGGTGAGCTCTTCTACCGGTTCGTGTTTTTTGCCGTCAACTTCTTTGATGATCACCTGGGGCTGGCCAATTTGCATCTCATACCCTTCGCGGCGCATGGTCTCAATGAGGATGGACAGGTGCAGAACCCCGCGGCCAAACACCTGCCAGGCATCTGCCGAGCCGGTATCTTCAACTTTCAGCGCCAGGTTGCGCTCCAGTTCTTTTTCCAGCCGGTCTTTGATGCGTTGCGAAGTGACGTATTTTCCTTCCCGGCCAAAAAACGGCGAATCATTGATCGTGAACCGCATGCTCATGGTCGGCTCGTCAATCTTGATCTGGCGGCGGGCCACCGGATTTTCGGGATCCGCGATCGTATCGCCGATTTCAAAATCGTCAAGCCCCACAAGCGCACAAATCTCCCCGGCCTGAACTACATCAACCTTTACACGGCCGAAACCTTCAAAGAGATACACTTCGCGGACACGGCTGCGTCCGATGGTTCCGTCGCGGCGCACCAGCGCGATTGACTGACCCGCTTTCAAACTGCCGGATGCCACGCGGCCAATCGCAATTCGACCTAAAAAACTGCTAAAATCAAGCGAGGTAATCAGCATCTGCAACGATCCCTCTTCAACCTTCGGAGCGGGAATGTGTTCCAGAATGGTGTCCATAAGGAAAGTAATATCCTCTGCCGGTTTCTTGTAATCCGCGCTCATCCAGCCCTGCTTGGCCGAACCGTAAACTACGGGAAAATTGAGTTGCTCTTCGCTGGCATCCAGCGTGAACATGAGCTCAAAAACCGCTTCGAGGCTTTCTTCCGGGGTGCAGTTTTGCTTGTCAACCTTATTGATGACCACCACGGGTTTAAGACCCAGTTCTATGGCTTTCTGCAAAACAAAACGTGTCTGGGGCATGGGTCCTTCAAACGCATCTACCAGGAGCAGCACGCCATCGGCCATATTCAGCACCCGTTCCACTTCGCCGCCAAAATCAGCGTGACCTGGCGTATCAATGATATTGATTTTGTGGCCTTTGTAACGAACCGCAACATTCTTGGCCAGGATCGTAATTCCTCTCTCCCGTTCCAGATCGTTGCTGTCCATGATCAACTCACCGGGAGTCTCGTGAACTCCAAACAGCTGACCGGCATGCAACATGCGGTCTACCAGGGTGGTTTTACCGTGGTCAACGTGGGCGATAATAGCGATGTTGCGCAACATGATCGGGGGTATTTTTCAGGTCGAAGGGCAGTTGCGCCCTTCCAATCCATAGCGCACGAAGCTATGGACGCGCGAAAATACGCCTATTTTACCTGACTATTCCTTTTTGCTGCGCTTAAACCGGCTTGGCACTAGGTTTTGGGGTGTGTTTTATTCACAGCGCAGGTGCTGATTCCCAGAACATTGTACAAAGGACAAACCCCCATAAAGCTGGTCAGCAGAAATACACCACCTGCCACCAACAGCACGATTCCAAGTGTTCCGCTAATGTTACCGGTAAGGAAAAGTACTAAAATGGTAGCTGCAATCAGGGTCCGCGCAATGCGATCCACCGTTCCCATATTGGTTTTCATGATTCAGTCTGTTGAAGTTGGTCAATGTGGTAAAATTATGGGCGTGATTGTGTAGCCGGGGCTGATGCTGGTCACCCTTTCCGGTAATCTGGCGATCCCGGCTGGCAAGCCTCCTCTTTTCCTGCTTCTGGTTATTCCGCCGTTTTTGGTGGTTCTAATGCTCTTTTTTACATCCCGGGGCCGCAATTACCTGGATGGTGTCTCTGCCGCGGGACTTACCTGGCTGCACACCGTGCGAATTGGGGTTGAGCTATTTTTTCTGGTGTTGTTTCTGCATGGTTTCATGCCTAAAATCATGGCATTCGAAGGGCGAAATTCCCTTTTCAGCGATTTGGGTTTGAACAACCCAATATCGCGTTACTTCACGCGCCGTTTTGCTGGGTGCCGGGACTGATCGTACCGATGGTGATTTGCTCGCACCTGGCGGTAATTCGTCAAACGATTCGCATAGATGCCCATTGACATTGATCTGAAACTCAGTCCGGCCGCTGCCGGTCAGGAAGAACTGCTCCGCGAAGCCGTGGCTTCTTCTATGGACCTTGCCCCGGCGGCTATCCGTGCGGTCCGGGTCTTACGCCGTTCTCTGGATGCCCGCAAGCGCCAAGTAATCGTCAACCTTCAGGTGCGGGTTTTTATCAATGAAGACCCACCGGAGTTCCGACAGCCGCCATTGCCAGACTATCCCAATGTGCACAACGCCCCGGAAGCACTGATCGTCGGCGCCGGACCGGCCGGTCTTTTTGCGGCCCTCGCCCTTATTGAGCAGGGTGTAAGACCTGTGGTGCTGGAACGAGGCAAGGATGTCCGCGGTCGCCGGCGTGACCTGGCCATACTGAACAGGGATCATCTTGTTAACCCGGATTCCAATTATTGTTTTGGCGAAGGGGGCGCCGGCACGTATTCGGACGGCAAATTGTACACCCGTTCAAAAAAACGCGGTGATGTGCGAAAGGTGCTTGAATTGTTGGTTGCCTTTGGCGCTTCACCGGAAATTCTGATCAATGCCCATCCGCATGTTGGGACCAACAAGTTGCCGGGTATTATTCAAAACATCCGGGAGTTTATTATGGCCAAAGGTGGCGAAGTGCATTTCGAAACCCGCATAACAGAAATTTTATTTCGAAATGGCCGATTACACGGTGCTGCCTGTGCCGATGGCCGCCAATTTTTCGCTCCCGTTTTGTTGCTGGCAACCGGGCATTCGGCGCGCGATGTATTTGAACTGCTTCACCAACAGGGCATCGCGATTGAAGCTAAACCGTTTGCCCTCGGTATTCGGGTTGAACACCCTCAGGCCGTCATTGACCGTATTCAGTATCATCTGGGTCCGGGTGAACAGCACCGGGGTCCCTGGCTTGAGCCGTCGCCATATCATCTTGCCCGTCAGGTTCGCAGCCGGGGAGTGTACAGTTTTTGTATGTGCCCGGGCGGAATTATTGCGCCTTGTGCAACAGCTCCAGGTGAGGTCGTGACCAACGGCTGGAGTCCCTCAAAACGCGATCAACCCTGGGCAAATTCCGGAATGGTAGTTGAAGTGCAGCCAGAAGACTGGAAAGCCTTCCGGGATCGGGGACCCCTGGCTGCTCTGTATTTTCAGGCATCCATTGAGCAAGCCTGCTGGCGGGCTGGCGGTGAGACCCAGCGGGTTCCCGCCCAACGCCTGACGGATTTTGTGGAAGGGCGAATTTCAGACACGCTCGGTCCCAGTTCTTATGTGCCCGGAATCACCTCTGCGGCAGTGCACAAGCTGCTTCCCGGGTTTATCAGTACGCGATTGCGTTTAGGCTTCCAGGCATTCGGACAAATCCTCCGTGGGTATATGACTCCGGAAGCCATTGTGCATGCTCCCGAAAGCCGCACGTCATCTCCGGTGCGCATTCCCCGGAATCCCGAAACGCGCCAGCACCCCGGAGTGCCGGGATTGTACCCTTGTGGAGAAGGCGCCGGATATGCCGGGGGAATTATCTCGGCAGCAATAGACGGCATGACCAGCGCGGAACACATTGCCGCTGTTTTACACCCTGGCACGCGGGGATAAATGAATGGCTCACTGATGGTTGATTGACCCGGTTCAATTTTTAGCCTTGCCGCAAGGATCTAAGGGTCATTGTTAGCGGTAAGGATGATTCAAGTCACATGCAAATTTCACTGCATTGAATAATCTTGTGCGGTAATAC
>JANNSM010000489.1:0-6474 GCA_031402635.1 Bacteroidota bacterium
GGTCATGGGCCTGACGCTCCAGGCTGTTTACCAGGCAGAAGGCATTGAGCCCGATATCATCTATGACGGCGCTTTCAACCCATCCGTTCCCGCAACCGATCAGATGATTTGTATCTATGACAATGGCGGAGCGCAGGTAGCCAACGTGGATGCCATCAACCTCTTTGCCAATGTGGTATCCAATCCAACTGCACATGATTGCACCCTGAGCCCACTCCCGGAAACTGCGATTGATGCGCCTCTGCTTCCCTATTAACTTTTCCGCGTCCACCTTACGGACCGGATTCATGCTAACCGCGCTTGCGTTGGGATTCTCTTGCGCAAAGCCCTCCGGTCCCGGAGATGGATTTGATTTGCAAAGCCTACCGCTTGAAAAACTCAGCGATTATCAGTTGTTCGAAGGGGCGTTGGCCGATTTTCAGGCGGGTCCCTACCTCCTTCCGTATGACCTGAACACACCCTTGTTTTCAGACTACGCGGAAAAAGCGCGTTTTCTTTACATCCCGCCTTCAGAGCGCATCATCTATCAGGACGAAGCCACTCTGGACTTTCCGGTGGGTACACTGATGTTCAAGAATTTCTACTTTCTGCTTGACGAAAGAGACCCGGCACTTGGCAAACGAGTTATTGAAACGCGGGTTCTTGCAAGGCTTGAGGACGGATGGAGAGCGTATTCCTACTTATGGAATGAAGCGCAAACCGAAGCTACTTACCGGGTAACCGGCGGTCCCGTTGCTGTGAGCTGGATTCAGCAAGATGGCACTGACCGATCCATACAATATATTATCCCAAACCAGGTAGAATGCCAGAATTGTCATCAGATTGGAGAGCCCCTTCTTCCCCTCGGTCCAAAACCAAGAAATCTGAACCGGAATTTCGACTACCCGGAGGGCTCTCAAAATCAACTGGAAAAGTGGGAAGAAAAAGGGTGGCTGGAGTCTGCGCCTGACCCGGGTTCCGTAACCCCAATGGCCACCTGGGATGACCCCACCAGCGGAACCCTTGAAGATCGCGCACGAGCCTATCTGGATGTAAACTGCGCCCATTGCCACCGCCCGGAAGGCGATGCTGATAACAGTGGATTGTTTCTCAATCTTGAAAACGATAACCTCACCGCACTCGGGTTCTGTAAACCTCCGGTGGCCGCCGGTGGCGGCTCCGGCGAATTTCAATTCGGAATTGTGCCCGGCAAACCGGATTCTTCTATTCTCGTTTATCGGATGGAGGCAACTGGCATAGAGATCCGGATGCCGGAAACCGGGCGCTCGGAAGTCCACGAAGAAGGAGTTGCTCTGATCCGCGACTGGATCAGCTCGTTAACCCCGGAAGGCTGCCCCTGAGCAGCCATCGGCGTAGTGGCAGATCAAAGCCGAATCCCTATTTCCGGTTTCGGGAGAAGTTTCCGGTCAACTCAGGCCGCGTGAACATGAAGGTGAAACGTATTCATGAGCAAATAGGCCACTCCAATACAAATGACCATGAGTGCGCTCAGGAAACGCACATCAACATGGTAATGAAGTCGGTCCAGTTTCTCGGCTAAAAAATGCCGTCCGGCATAGATCAGCCCGGCAATAACGAACAGGACCAATGCCATTCCCAGAATATAGGTGGAAATAACCATCAGCGCGGTCGAAAACTGATCGGAACTCATAGACAACAGGATGGTGGATATAGCCATTGGGCATGGAATCAGGCCCAGTAAAAATCCGAAAATTGTAACCTGTCGTATATTCTTTTGCGAATGGTCATGTTCTCCAACATGCTTATTGTCTGAATTACTCTCCAGATTTTTCTTCCCGGATAGCCGTGAAAATGGGATCTGGTGGTGATGCCCGCAATGGCAACCTGGCGGATGAACTTGTTCAAAAGCAAAAGATGAATGGCTCGCCTTGAGAGAAGTTTCTGCAAGCTTGGTCATGCGCCGATGCCGAAAAAGCATATAAACCCCAAAACCAATAACGGCAAAAGGGCCAACCCATTCCAGAAAATGAAGTGCAGGAGATCCGCCAAAAAGATATTCCAGGCCTGCAGATAAGAGGACCAGCAGTAAAAAATGGGAAGCGAGCAACGAAATCCCCATGGCCCCGATCTGCCGCAAAGACAGTTTTTCTCCGACCATGAACGCTGCAATCAGCGATTTGCCATGGCCCGGGCTTACGCCATCCAGCGCACCCAAAAGAAAACTGGTACCTAGAGTAAGAAAATTCATCCGCTACAATTGCAATATTGTTGCAAAAATAGGGAATAACCGGGTAAAGTCAGGAGAAAGTGGAAAAATACTTTCCAATTTTCCTGAAAGAACCAGGTATCGTGGGTCTTAAACTCGTTGTTCTCAATATTTCCAAAAATGGATCCACCGGCTTAATTACCAGCTTGATAAACATCAAATAAAGCTAATCTCTAATGCAGCGGATACTGCCACGGCAAATCTTGATAATCTCCCCGCGCTCAATCGAGTTCGTAAAACGCCCGTCAATGGCATAAACCATCATTCTGCGATCGGTGAATGGGGATTGGGAAGAGGTGGTGAGAAAAGCCGCTTTTTCCACTTCGGTAAATTTATCCGAGGTGTTCATGTATCCAGCAAGATGAACCTCAAAGCCCGATCCTCCACCGATTAGCACACTTTCAAAGGTGATCGCGGTGTCACTGAAAAGCAGGTCGTAGTCACCAACAGTGGGAAAATGCCAGCCAACCGGGCATACCCCCTGTTCTCCTTCCGGTAAATAAGGTAACTCAGCGTAGATAGAATCAATGCCTTTGCCGGCTGTCCAGTTATAAAACCTGCCCGCCTTTGCCGGGGTATTGCAGTTAAATCCGGTCTGAAAACCGAAAACGCCTTCGCCCAGATCGTGATTCAGGTTTTGTTGGAACCAGCACTGCGAACTCATTTGCACCGTGCGATAGGCCTCGCCGTCCCGCAAATCAACAAACAGATCCCCACACACAAAGTCGGGATCGGGAAAGGCGAAAGAATCGGCCTGTCCCCAGGCACTCAGCTCACCTTGCTGGCATTGAGCCTGAACACTCCAGGACAGCAACACTCCTCCCGGAAGGTCGCTGACCAGGGCATCGGTACCCATAACAAAGGTGTCTTTCAGAAGTGCCCCGCCGGTACCTGCATACCTGACACTAAGATGATAGGTCGCGGTTTGGGGAACAGCAAGCCAGCTCAACCGGGCTTGCTCGGGGGTGAGCAATTCGCTTTTGAGTTTATTGGGATGAGTGCCAGCTGAGCAGGGAAATCCTTTACCCCATGCACTGATCTGTGCCACCAAGCCGGAGAACGGCAAGGCAAGAAAAATCAACAGGGCGAATTTGCAAATACGCATTACTAACGGCTATAAGCAGCTAAAATCATCCATTCCAAGCAGGAAGTTAAGCCGGACATCTACAAATTCTAAAGTTATACCGATAGTTCCTCAAAAAAAACGGCAATCCTGGTATCGCACCGCTACAACCTTTTACCCTTGCTGCGATCAAGCCCTGGGGGATTCAAAGGGAGCTGGTCGTACCGGATTGCCGCGTGCAAAGGTAACCAATGAGCTTGAAATTTCCCCAGGATACCAAATAGCTCCGTTTCGCAATCCTGGCCCAAAAGACCTTCAGGTCAAAGGCCATATTTGGCTAAATTCGCCTCATGTCCAAAAAACCAGCAGAGAATATCGACCTCAACCGAAACGATGATGCCATGAGGCTCATGGTTTCGGACATGAAGCAAAAATGGGATCGGATTAAAGAAGGAGGCGGTGCAAAAAGAATGGAGCAATTGCGGGCAAAGGGGAAAATGAGCGCACGTGATCGCGTCAACGCTCTATTAGATCCCGGACAACCAACTTTAGAAATCGGAGCCTTCGCCGGCGAAGGGATGTATGCCGAACAAGGCGGATGTCCATCAGGCGGGGTGGTTGTGGTCCTCGGTTATATATGCAAGCGGCTCTGTGTAGTGGTAGCCAATGATGCGACGGTAAAAGCGGGAGCCTGGTTCCCGATAACCGGCAAGAAAAACCTGCGGGCACAGGAGATCGCCATGGAGAACCATATCCCGATTATCTATCTGGTTGACAGCGCCGGCGTTTATCTTCCGATGCAGGACGAAATATTTCCCGACAAGGAACACTTCGGCAGAATTTTCCGGAACAATGCCATCATGTCTTCGATGGGTATCCCCCAGATTGCCGCCATCATGGGCAGTTGTGTTGCCGGTGGGGCTTATCTGCCCATTATGTCCGATGAAGCCCTGATTGTTGAAGGAACTGGTTCCATTTACCTTGCCGGACCCTATCTGGTCAAAGCAGCTATTGGAGAAGACATTGACGGGGAAACCCTGGGCGGGGCACTGACAACCACGGAGGTATCCGGGATCTGCGATTACTCCATGCCCGATGATGCTTCCTGTCTGGCAAAAATCCGCGACCTGATCAGCCAGATTGGAAAATCCGAGCGCGCCGGATTTGATCGCATCAGCTCCAAAACCCCTTTGGGGGAACCTAAAAGTTTGTATGGGCTTATTCCCGAAGGACTGGCCAAGCCTTACGATATGGGCAAGGTTATCCGTCAATTGACCGATGACTCCGATTTCCAGGAATACAAGGCGGGGTATGGAAAAACGCTGCTCTGTGGTTACGCCCGAATTGACGGCTGGGCTGTGGGCATCGTCGCCAATCAACGAAGCATTGTCCGCAATAAAAAAGGAGAAACCCAGATCGGCGGAGTCATCTATTCCGACTCCGCCGATAAAGCGGCCCGGTTTATCATGAATTGCAACCAGAAACGCATTCCGCTGGTATTTCTCCAGGACGTCACCGGATTTATGGTTGGCAGCCGTTCTGAACACGGCGGTATAATCAAAGACGGCGCGAAAATGGTCAATGTCGTGGCCAACTCCGTGGTTCCCAAATTCACCATCATCATCGGTAATTCCTTTGGTGCCGGCAACTACGCCATGTGCGGCAAAGCTTACGACCCCCGGCTAATCGTATCCTGGCCAACAGCTCGTATGGCGGTTATGGGTGGTTCCCAAGCGGCAAAAACTCTTTTGCAGATCGAAATGGGATCTGCACAAAGCAAAGGGAAAACGCCTTCACCCGAAGAGCAGGAAGCACTGTTGAACAAGATCACGGAGCGCTACGAACGAACTACGGAGCCCTATTATGCCGCAGCACGTCTTTGGGTAGATGCCATCATTGATCCGGAAGAAACCCGCAACTGGATTTCTATGGGCATCGAGGCCGCCGATCACAATCCTTTAAAAAGGAGGTTCAATCCCGGTGTCCTTCAGACCTAAAACCAGGGCATCATCATTCTTTCGTCTCCCCTTCCCCCCAACGGAAGGACGATACCGTAAAGCCGGCAAGATCGAGGACGCGTTCCACGACCGTGGCTGCGAGGGCTGTAAAATCAGCCGGCCGTGAATAAAAGGAAGGCATGGCCGGACAAAGGATGGCACCGGCTTCGGCCAGTGTGGTCATGTTGCGAAGATGAATCAGGCTCAGCGGTGTATCGCGGGGAACCAGAATAAGTTTACGGCGCTCCTTAAGGATCACATCGGCAGCCCTGGTCATCAGGTCGTTGGATACACCGGAAGCAATTCTGCCCATGGTCCCCATGCTGCAAGGGCAAATAATCATCGTATCGAAACGCGCGGAACCGGAAGCAAATGGCGCATTGAAATCATCGGGTGCGTAAACCCGGAACGGATACTGCTCCAGGTTCCGGTTGCCAAGCTCGGTTTCCCAGACCTGCAGGGCATTGCGGGAATAAACCAACCCGATTGTCCCAACAGGTTCACGCATGGCGACCAGCCGGTCAAGCAGAACCTGCGCATAAAGTGCCCCGGAGGCGCCGGTAATTCCTACAACCAGCTTTCTATCCGATTGATTCATAGAATGTTAGGGGAATAAATAGCCATTAACCCGTCTTGCCGATTAACGAATTTGGAACTATTTTTGTTTACAAGGCATTGTAAATTTGCAAAGGTCGTCTTCCCTGAGGCGATCAACGTATAAAAGGTTGAAAAGAAATACTGGAAAGAAATACTGGAAAGATCCGCGATAAAGAACCAAGCGAAAGAGCCGCTATAAAGATCCAAGCGAAAGAACCGCAATAAAGATCCATGCGAAAGAATCAGGCGAAGGAACCATAGAAAAAGTCACTGACAAGTAACCTATTTATCATATATGAAAATCAATTCATTAAAGCCAATCACCTCACCAGCAAAAGTCGCGCGGGAGTTTTCTTTTTCGTTTTCCAATTTTGCGAACGGCCGCATTTTACCGGGTGTCTTCACCCTCATGATCCTGATTTTTCAAACCGGGTTTTCCCTGACGCTGAAGGCTCAGACTCCTGTAGCCCCGGTAAGCACCGCAACCGTGGAATGGATGAGTTTCGACGAGGCCATGAAACGTATGGAAACGGAACCGCGCAAAGTCTTTATTGATGTTTATACCGATTGGTGCGGATGGTGCAAGCGCA
>JANNSM010000490.1:0-3224 GCA_031402635.1 Bacteroidota bacterium
CCGCGAATAAAACCACTGTGGGAGAGAACTGCCTGCTGATGGCTTACGTTCATATTGCCCACGACTGCATCATCGGAAATAACTGTATCCTGGCCAATGCAACCACGCTGGCAGGACATATCGAGATTGAGGATTACGCAATTATCGGCGGCATGAGCGCTATTCATCAATTTGTCAAAATCGGACCCCACGCCTTTATTTCGGGAGGATCGCTGGTCGGAAAAGATGTTCCTCCGTTTACCAAGGCAGCCCGTTATCCGCTCAGTTATGTGGGCGTGAACTCCGTGGGATTGCGGCGCAAAGGATTCAGTTCCGAAACGATCAATCACATCCTTGATATTTATAGAATTTTGTATGTAAGGGGAAATAATGTTTCCCGGGCACTCGATATTATTGACACGGAGATCAGATCGTCGCCGGAGAAAGACCTGATTCTTGATTTTGTCCGTCGCTCCGTTCGCGGGGTGATGAAAGGCTTTATGCAACGCAATGAAAATCGCAGTTAACGACCTGGGCAAACGCTACCGGCAGAGTTGGGTATTCCGCGGGCTTGATCTTGAATTGCATCAAGGCGAAAGGTGGGCACTGACAGGACCAAACGGCAGCGGCAAGTCCACCCTGGTGCGCATCCTGGCCGGTTCCCTCAGGCCAAGCCATGGAGAAATTCGGTGGGAAAACAGGGGAGAACCCATTTCGCCCGAACGGGTATTCCAGGAGGTCAGCCTCGCCGCTCCTTACCTTGAACTGATCGAGCCGTTCACGTTGTGCGAACTGTTGGACTTTCATCAAAAACTAAAGCCCTGGCGCGACGGCATGAATGCCAATGCGGTGATTGAACGCTGCGGATTGCAGCGGCATGCCGACAAAGCTATTCGGGATTTTTCTTCCGGAATGCGCCAGCGCGTCCGCCTGGCAACCGCTTTATTCAGCCAGACCGGATTGCTTCTGCTTGATGAACCCACCACCAATCTGGATGAAGCGGGAAAGGGCTGGTTTGACGAAACGCTTGAATCCTGCAGCGAAGGCCGGCTGGTAGTGATTGCCTCTAATCAGGCCAGTGAAATCAGGACCTGCACCCGTTTTTTAGACCTGGTACAAACCGTTCGACCGGGAACCGGTTTTCCTTAGAAATCGGCAAGCGTCTGGTCAACAATGTCCAGACACTCCAGGATTTGTTCTTCGGTAATGACCAGGGGAGGTGCAAACCGGATAATATTTCCGTGGGTAGGTTTTGCCAGCAAACCGCGATCGCGGAGTCCAAGGCAGATGTTCCAGGCCAGGTTTCCGGAAGGGCTGTCATTGACCACTAAAGCGTTCAGCAGTCCTTTGCCGCGAACCAGCGATGCGGCGGAATGGCGCTCCACGATCCCGGCCATCACTTTGCGAAAAATCCGCCCGAGGGAATCGGCCTGCTCGGCCAGTTTTTCATCGCGCACCACTTCCAATGCCGCGATGGCCACCTTGCAGGCCAGCGGGTTGCCGCCGAAAGTTGAGCCGTGTTCGCCGGGTTTGATGCACAGCATAATCGGGTCATCGGCCAGCACGGCAGAAACGGGCAATACCCCACCGGAAAGGGCTTTTCCCAGCATCAAAATGTCAGGCCGGACTCCTTCGTGATTGCAGGCCAGCAGTTTTCCGGTGCGGCCTATTCCCGTCTGGACTTCATCGGCAATGAACAGCACATTGTGCTTGCGGCATAGGGCATAGGCTTTGGCCAGGTAGCCCTCATCAGGAACCACAACCCCCGCTTCGCCCTGAATCGGTTCCACCATAAATCCGGCAACGTTGGGGTCTGCAAGCTCTTCTTCCAGCGCCTTGAGATTGTTGTAGGGGATGGTGGTAAATCCGGGAACAAATGGACCAAAGCCTGTGAAACTCGAGGGATCCGTAGAAGAAGATATGGCCGCAAGTGTCCTTCCCCAGAAATTTCCTTCGGCAAACAGTATTCTGGCCTGATTTTCGGGGATCCCTTTAACCGTATAGGCCCATTTCCGGCATAGCTTGACGGCCGTTTCCCCCGCCTCCACACCGGTATTCATCGGAAGGACTTTGTCGTAGCCGAAATATCCGGTTATAAATTGCTCATAAGGACCGAGCGCATCATTGTGAAAAGCCCGCGAAGAGAGGGTGAGTTTTTCAGCCTGAGCGAACAATGCCGCAAGAATTCGCGGGTGGCTGTGTCCCTGATTGACCGCCGAATAGGCGGCCAGGAAGTCGAAATAGCGCTTGCCTTCAACATCCCACACAAAAACCCCTTCGCCCCGAGACAGCACGACCGGGAGCGGGTGGTAGTTATGCGCTCCGTAGAGCTCTTCCTGCGTGATATAGTCGGTTGAGGTGAAGGTCTGTTTGAGCATGGCTGGAAGGGGTTAAAACAGGATCCGGTTACCGGTAAAGTTCGGCTATTTTGCGTTGTGGTCCACCTCCTCAGGCCAGCGGTCGGAGAGCACGGAATCCCATCAAATCAGCGCTTCAGCAAATGCCCGTCAAAACACCAGGGCAGGAGCTGGGAAACCGGTTTAACCACGGCGATCTGGCCCAGGGAGTTTGTCAGGATAATGCTGACCGCCTTGCCATAGCGTTTTTCGGTTTCGACCATAACCTGGCGACAGCCACCACACGGCGAAATCCAGCTTTCATCCATTTCGGATGCGATAACGGCAATGGCCTGCACCGGCGTATGTGGAAATTGCGCACCGGCTGCAAAAAGAGCGACCCGCTCGGCGCAAAGACCCTGGGGAAAGGATGAGTTTTCCTGGTTGGAACCGCAAACCACCATGCCGTCTTCAAGCAACACGGCAGCCCCTACGGAAAACCCGCTAAAAGGCGCATAAGCAGTCGCCATGGCTTTTCGGGCAGCGTCTAAAAGGGAGGAGAAAACAGCGGGAGCTTCCATCGGGGAATCATAGACCTCCATCCTCAGTTCTACCTTTTCTACCTTCATGGTGCAAAGGACTATATTCGCGGCCAGATACCCGGAATACATGAAAAATATTCTCTTGGTTGGTGCGGGCAAATCCGCAACGGTGCTCATCAGTTATTTGCTCGAGCATGCCGTTGACGGAAATTGGACGTTAACGGTTGGCGATCTTGACCAGACCACTGCGCTGGCCAAGCTCAACGGTCACGAGCGCGGAAACGCAATCTTTTTTGATGTGCATCAGCCGGTGTTGCGCGGCGAGGCCGTTGCTGCTGCCGACCTGGTGATTTCCATGCTACCCGCT
>JANNSM010000491.1:0-3435 GCA_031402635.1 Bacteroidota bacterium
GTCCGTACACCGATCCTTTGGCGGACATTGATGTGCTCAAGGGCTTGCCAAAGTTGCGCGAGCCATGGATTCAGGACCGCCCCGACACAGAACAACTGCCGGATATTTCTTCGGGTTACGGCCGGGAGCGCTTGTACGATCCGTCGCTGGATCATCTTCGTTTCGGGCATTTCCGCAAGCCTCTTCGCGCTAAAAACGGGGCAAACGTGACCCAATTGCACTACGCCCGCAAAGGCATCATTACTCCGGAGATGGAGTATATCGCCATCCGGGAAAACCAACAGATTGACCGGGCAACAAACCCCGGCAAGCAGCACCCGGGACAGAACTTCGGCGCCAACACGCCCAAAGTTTTGATTACGCCTGAATTTGTGCGCAGCGAAGTGGCGTCGGGCCGGGCCATCATTCCCGCCAATATCAATCACCCGGAAGCAGAGCCGATGATCATCGGTCGAAATTTCCTGGTCAAGATCAACGCCAACATCGGCAACTCGGCGGTTACGTCCAGTATTGAAGAAGAAGTGGAAAAGGCGGTTTGGGCCTGCCGCTGGGGCGCGGACACCATCATGGACCTTTCGACCGGAAAAAATATTCACGAAACCCGGGAGTGGATCATCCGCAACAGCCCTGTTCCGATTGGCACCGTGCCCATTTACCAGGCCCTGGAAAAAGTGAACGGCAAGGCCGAAGATCTGACCTGGGAAATCTACCGCGATACGCTGATTGAGCAGGCTGAGCAGGGCGTGGATTATTTCACCATTCACGCCGGCGTGCTGTTGCGCTACATTCCCCTTACAGCCAGCCGGGTTACGGGAATTGTGAGCCGCGGTGGATCCATTTTAGCCAAGTGGTGTCTGGCTCACCACAAGGAAAATTTCCTCTACACCCATTTTGAGGAAATCTGTGAGATCATGAAGGCTTATGACGTTTCGTTCAGCCTCGGCGACGGGTTGCGTCCCGGATCACTCGCAGATGCCAATGACCGGGCTCAGTTTGCCGAGCTGGAAACGCTGGGCGAGTTGACCAAAATTGCCTGGAAGCACGACGTGCAAACCATGATCGAAGGACCAGGTCATGTTCCCATGCAGCTCATCAAGGAGAACATGGACAAGCAACTGGAAACCTGCGGTGAAGCTCCGTTTTACACATTGGGTCCGCTGACCACAGACATCGCGCCGGGCTACGACCACATCACCTCCGGCATCGGAGCCGCGATGATCGGTTGGTTTGGAACGGCAATGCTGTGCTATGTGACACCCAAGGAACACCTGGGTCTGCCCAACAAAAAGGATGTCAAAGACGGCGTTATCACCTACAAAATTGCCGCCCATGCCGCTGACCTCGCAAAAGGTCATCCGGGCGCATACCTTCGCGACAACGCTCTGAGCAAAGCCAGATTTGAATTCCGCTGGCAGGACCAGTTCAACCTCTCGCTGGATCCTGACACCGCCCGCGAATTTCACGATGAAACGCTTCCGGCAGACGGCGCTAAAGTGGCCCACTTCTGTTCCATGTGCGGACCGCATTTCTGCTCTATGAAAATCACGCAAGACGTCCGCGAATACGCCGCAGCTCAAAACGTAGAAACCGAAGAGGCAATAGCCGAAGGCATGCGCGAAAAAGCAAAGGAATTTATTGAAAAAGGAACTGAAATCTACCTGTAATGAATATAGCCGTCATTGCCCCGTTGGGTCACGTACACGGAGAACACGAAAATGCAATTTTGCTGCTTGAGGCAGGGCTGCCGAATTACCATTTGCGCAAACCCCGTCTTTCCGTGGCAGAAATGCAGGCCTGGGTAAACAAAATTCCACTCCAGTACAGAAGAAGGATTACCCTTCATGCGCCACTGACTACTGCTCTTGAACTCGGCGTGGGCGGAGTTCATTTGCGCGAATCTGACCGGGCGGGATTTTCCGCCGATGAGATTGACAACATTATTGAACGGGCAGAAATTGAAGGCCTCCGGGTTTCCGCGTCGGTACACACCGTTGAAGACGCGTTGACCATCAGCGATAAACTGCTGTACGTTTTTTTGTCGCAGGCGTTCAATTCCGAGTCTAAACCACAACTGATCGGGACCATAGAAAATTGGAACCTTCCGGTACACAGACCTTGCAACATCTATGCACTCGGGGGAATCAACGAAAGCAATATCAGCAAGGCAGCTTCTTACGGCGTTAACGGTGTGGCCATTTTAGGTGCTGTATGGCACGGCACTGCAGATCCGCTGAGCAATTTCATCCGTCTTCGGGACCAATGCAAAAAAGTCGCCCAACTATCCTGATTCTATCGGGTTTTGACCCCGGCGGAGGAGCCGGAATGCTCGCCGACAGCAGGACCGCAACGTCTCTGGGAGTGCGGACGATCGGTTGTGTCACAGCGTTGACCGTTCAGACGGCATCCCGGTTTGATTCGTTTGAATGGGTCGAAACGGGGCTACTGGAAAAGCAATGGAATGCGTTGATGGAGGAATATGTTCCGGATGCCGTCAAGGTGGGGATGATCCGCAGCCCGAAAGTGCTTGACCGGCTGCTGGATTTACTGGCGGCCTATGTTCCTGATGTACCGGTGGTCTGGGACCCGGTGATGGCGCCAAGCGCAGGCGGAGACTTTCATCCGGATGCGTTGCCCGGTTGGCTAAAAACGCTTGGCAGGGTTTCGGTGTTCACCCCCAACCTGCCGGAAATGGAAAGGCTGAATCCGGGCCGCTCCGCCGAAGAAGCGGCGGCTGCCGCCGCCGCAGAAAGCGGGTGCGCTATTTTGCTCAAGGGAGGGCATGACTCCCTGAACCCCGGGCTTGACCGGCTTTTTACCCCCGGCAAGGTATTGGAGTTGCCACCGGGTCGCGCCGATGTCTATCCCAAACATGGCTCCGGCTGTGTGCTTTCTTCAGCGATTGCCGCTTTTTTAGCCCTTGGCAATTCGCTTGAACCGGCTTGCCGACGCGCCAAAGACAATACGGAACAATACCTGGCCAGCTCGCCGGGTTTGGTTGGATTTCACGGTTGACTCAATTACTCCGCTCTTGGACCAACAACATTTTTCGCAGCAACCTCCGCTCATTTCAAGGCTGCAATACATCACCCGGGAACTGGACCGGAAAGACCACCTCGAGTTGATGCTCGAAGCCGTACAAGCCGGTTGCGATTGGGTTCAATTGCGCGTCAAGGACCGCCCGGAAAACGAAGTACTCGACCTCGCGTTGAAAGCTAAAACCATCTGCCACGAATTCGGCGCCAGGCTGATCGGTGATGGCCCGTGGATGGAGTTGCCGAATGGCATCGTAATTAAAGATGTTATCGCCGACGCCTTCCTGCAGCAGATCCTGCTGCGCCCGGAGGAATACGATGTCATCGCCACGCTCAATCTGAATGGCGACTACATCTCTGATGCGTTGGCTGCCGAAGTCGGCGGCATCGGCATCGCGCCCGG
>JANNSM010000492.1:0-5215 GCA_031402635.1 Bacteroidota bacterium
CATCAGGACCAACCGCAACCGCTGCTGGATACAGCCGCAAGTCTCGGACCGGATCTGTTTCTTTTCCTGGGCGACAACATTTACGGCGACACCCGGAATATGAAAGAATTGCAGCGCAAATACGACATGCTGGGGAGCAAGCCGGAGTTTAAGCGGCTAGCCTCTTCGACCCGATTACTGGCTGTCTGGGATGACCACGATTACGGAGCCAATGACTCGGGACGCCATTATCCAAAAAAAGCCGAATCAAAAGAAATCTTTTGTGAATTTTTTCATGAGCCCGCGGACTCTGACCGGCGTAAACACGAGGGCATCTATCATACCATTTTTTATGGCCCGCCGAGCCGGCGCTTACAGATCATCATGCTCGACACCCGGACCTTTCGGGATGATCTGTTGCCCAACGACCACCAGGGCTTCCACAAATATGATTACATGCCCAACCCCAGCCCGGATTCAACCATGCTCGGCGCTCAGCAGTGGGCCTGGTTGGACAGCATTCTGCGATTGCCGGCCAGCGTGCGAATCATCATGTCCAGTACCCAGTTCGCCCACGAGTACAACGGCTACGAGTCCTGGACCAATATTCCCCATGAGCAGGAAAAAATGCTGGAAACCATTCGCCGCACCCGGGCTTCCGGAGTGGTGTTTGTCTCGGGAGATGTGCACTGGGGCGAATTGTCGCGGCTCAATTCGCCTGGCCTCTACCCGGTTTACGACCTGACTTCATCTGGTATTACTTCCACCTGGGATAAGCCGGAACCCAACATCAACCGGATCGGAGACGTGGTCATGGAAAACAATATTGGTTTAATCGGGATCAATTGGAATCAAGAGCCGCCCTTGCTCAGTTTTTTTCTCCGGGATAACTTGGGACGTACCCGGGTGGAACATCAGGTTTCCCTGAACGAAATCGGCTTTTCCCGATAAGCACCCGGGCGAATGATTCCGGTTAAACCTCCAGACATCCCTGGCAGTTGGCAACTGGAGTTTGACAACAGAATTAATCAATTCACGAAGTAGAAGAATACACGTTTCCATGCCTGAAAACTGACCTTAGCAACACCCAAAATTCTCTCTCTCTTGCACTCTTTACATCGTACCTCCGCCCGGTTCATTTTCGGGCTTCTGCTTTTTGCAGGCTCTGTGCATGCCCAGACTGCCCGGGTTTCCGGTACCGTCACGGATGTCAAAACCGGTGAATTCCTGACTGGTGTTCACGTTATTGTGGGTACCGGGCTCGGCGCCACCACCGATCTGGTCGGGCATTATTCGCTGGAATTGCCGGCAGGCAAACATTCCCTGATGTTCAATTCGCTGGGCTACGCGGACATCAAGGAAGAAATCATCCTGAATACAGGAGAGGTTCGCAAGCTAGACATAGCCATGAAGTTCAGCAGCCGGGAACTGCGGCTGCTGGTTATCACCGCCAGCCAATATGAAAAAAACATCGCCCGGGAAAATATCACTACCGAAGTCATCAGCGATGAACTGATTCAGAATACGGTTTCCAGAGACCTTGGCGAAGCGCTCAATCGGACTCCCGGCGTGCAGGTACAGGACGGACAGGTGAGTATCCGCGGTGGAAGCGCCTACTCTTATGGTGTCGGCAGCCGGACGGGGGTGCTGATTGACGGAATTTCTGCTCTTGATTCCGATTTCGGGGAAGCCCAGCTTAAACTTGCTCCGATTGAAAGCACATCACAGGTCGAAGTGGTCAAAGGCGCGTCTTCGGTGGTGTACGGAGCTTCGGCACTCAATGGGGTTGTCAACGTGATCACCGACTGGCCCAGCAGCGAGAAACCGGTCAATGAATTTAGGGTTTACAGCCAGGTGATGGGCAAGGCTCCGAGGCCGGAACTGATCTGGTGGGATGGCCGTCAGCCCAACAACACCGGGATGTATTACAGCTACCAGCGCAAAATCGGAAACTTCCAGTTGGTTACCGGCGGCCACATAGACATGGTGCAGAGTTATCTGGAATCCGCCGATGAATTTCGGTTGAGGGCTAATGTCAAAACGCGCTGGCTTCACAAATCCATCACAGGGCTGTCATACGGCATCAACGCCAACGTCATGCGCGAAGTGGCCGATCGTTTTTTTATTTCGCAGGATCTGGACAGCAATGCCTACCGAATCGCCGAAGGCTCCGAAGACCGCTATATAAAAACTTATGTTGACCCTCACCTGACTTTTTTGCGCAACGATCACCAGTACCGGTTGCAAATGCGGTACCTGAATGTTTACCGCCGGGGAAATGGCGGTGATATTAACGCCAGCAGCAATAGTTTCCGCGCTGACAATCAATACCAATACACCTGGCGGGAAAAGCTGATTCTCACCACAGGCTTGCCGGTTGATGCGGGGATCTCCAAACACAACCTCTACCAGAGCTACGATACGTTGTACAACGAGGAAGGCGAAATCACCGATACGATTGCCATTCCGATTTGGCGGTTCAACTATAACCTGGCCGCCTATGCTCAACTGGAATTCAGGACGGAGCGCCTGAGCATCACGGGCGGGTTGCGGTACGAGCTATCCAGCGTTGACACGGTTTTCCAGACTTCAAGACCGGTGGCGCGCTTCGGGGTGAATTATCTGGCTGGCAAAGCTTCCTACCTGCGGGCTTCATGGGGACAAGCCTACCGCCTGCCCAGCATTGCGGAGCGTTTTGTCGCATCCGAATTCATTGGCGGAGTGTTCATCATTCCCAATGCAACCCTGGAGGCAGAAAAAGGCTGGAGTGCCGAAATAGGGTACAAACAAGGCTTGCAGTTTGGCGACTGGAAAGCTTTTTTCGATCTCGCTGCATTCTGGCAGGAGTATGAAAATTTTGTGGAATACCGGTTCGGACTCTACCCAAACCAGGATGCCTTTGGGAATGTGCTTTTCCCTGGCGAGCCGTTTACCATCATCGGGCTGAAGCCCTTCAATGTCGAAGTGGCTCGCGTTGCCGGCTATGAAGCCTCTCTGGCCAGTCAGGGCGAAATTGGTCCGGTAAGCCTGACCACCATGATCGGATACACATACAGCTTCCCCGGAAACCTTGAAGAAGCCCCGGAACTGAAAAATGTGGGCAACTACCTGGATCTGCTGGTGAATAAAATGTTCACCAGGATCGAAGACGAAAGTGAAATCAGCCAATTGCTGCAATTCCGCACGCGACACCTGCTTCGCGGTGATGTCGGGCTGGGTTGGGAGAAATGGAACATCGGCTTTTCAACGTTTTATACCAGTTTCCCCGAACGGATTCCCACTACGTTTGACCTGGTGGTTCAGGTGCTGGATGGTGGCGCGGGAACGCTGGATCGCTATATTGAAAGTCACAAGAGTGGCGACTGGGTATTTGAAGCCCGCGCCGGTATCTCCCTGCAAGACCGCGTGCATCTCGGTTTCATCGTCAAAAACCTGACAAACCGGGAATACTCGCAGCGGCCGGGTCGCCTGGAGCCGCCGCGCAGCTTTACCGTACAAGTCACGCTTGACCTCAACGGTTTTGCCATGGAAGAAAAAACGGAGGAATGAGCGATGCCCCGCAAGATGGAGGAACGCGCGTAAACCGGCGTCCCTGGTGGGGATCACTGGATGATGGAACGCGTGTAATCCGGCATCCCTGGCGGAAATCGCTGGCGTTTGTTGTCTTTCTTGCCTGGGTTACCCTTGGTCAGACACAAAACAATTTTTATGGTCCTGTCTTTGGCGGCGTCACCGATCACTCCCTTCGCTGTGTGGTGGCCACCACAACACCGGCCAGTGTTCAACTGGAGTTGCGCGGTCAGGATCCCGGTCAGGTACATCGGTCAGCGGTGATGACCACCACAGAAGCGGAGTACCGAAAGGTCATCCTGAATGTTGATGGTCTGGAGCCCGATTCCCGCTACAACTGGCGCATCCTGATCAACGGACAACCGGATTCGCTGCAGGGTCAGGTGCGCACGTTTCCGGCTGAAGGTACCCGCGGCAACTTTGTCTTTGTAACGGGATCCTGCCAGGAAACCCCCAACATGAAAACCTTTGACCGCATGGCCGAAGATCATCCGTATTTTCTGCTGCACACCGGCGACTACACCTACCCGGATTACCAGATCCGGCCCGATTACTCCGGAGACTATGACCTGATGGCCGAAAGCTACCGCCGCCGCTATACCGAAGACCGGATGCAGGAGATGCTGTACAATGTTCCCATTGACTACATCTACGACGACAACGACTATGTGGGGGGTGGGGGTGGCCGTTACTACAAAAACGATAATTGGAGCGATATCGGTCTGGATCACGCCGAGCATGGTTTCCGGGCGCCGCGCTTTCCGGATTTCTGGAGGCGAAATTGCATTCGGGGCTACAGCGAGTTCTTTCCCGGCTACCCCCTGCCCGACACATCGGTAGCCATTCACCACAGTTTCCGGTTTGCCAACGCCGAAATCTTCTTTCTGGACCGCAACTCCGCCAAGCCTTACCCGAACAGCTATGCCTTCCGCGTGGAGGAAGGCCACCGCGAGCGAATCGTTTTTGACCCGCCTGCAGACCACGTGCTTTACGGTCAGGAACAAATGAACTGGTTGCGCGAAGGACTGAAAAATTCAACCGCCGACTGGAAATTTATTGTCAGTGGCGTTCCATTTAACCCGGCGCTGCGCAAGTTGATTGACACGGGCATCCGTTTTCAGAATACCGGGTGGAAGGGCAACAGCGGAATCCGCATTGCCGCGGGTTTCGCCAACTACTGGGCAGGTCATCCGGCAGAACAAGACAGCTTTTTGGTCTGGTGTGAGCAGCAAAATCTGCGGGATGTCATTTTCATCAGCGGCGATACGCACCACAATGTTCTCGATGACGGGACCAATAGTTTTTACCCGGAAATCAATGCCAGCGGACTGAGTGTTGAGGGAACGCACCTGGCCAAAGCCTTGGATTGGACCGGCAAAATCAGCCGCGGTTATGACCTGAAGCGCGAGGTATGGAACGGCGGTGGAAACGGCATCGGCAACAACAACTATAAGAATGCTTACGGCCGCATCAGCATCTCCGGAAGCGATCACGTTGATATCGAAGTGGTGGATGAAGATGGCGCCGTGATTGGCATGGTGCGCGTTCCCCATTCTACTCCGTAAAAATTCCTAAATTTTTCGTATTGTTTCTGCATGATTACCCTGACTACTCCGGCGCTGTTGTTTCCCGCAATCTCTCTCTTGTTGTTGGCCTATACCAACCG
>JANNSM010000493.1:0-5321 GCA_031402635.1 Bacteroidota bacterium
CTGGCTTTGTGTCCGAAACAGGATAAGACATTCGTATTGGAAGGGTTGTCGCCTTCCGAAGACACGCAGACTTTGCATCGGCTTCTTGAGCTATACGATAAGTCATACAATAAGTCCGCCGGCGAAACGCTGGATGCCGGCGCCGCGGGGACAACATTTCGATTCCTCACGGCCTTTTTAGCCCGCGGTACCCGTGAACACACCCTTACCGGCTCGGCGAGAATGTTGGAGCGACCGGTGGGTATTCTCGTCAAGGCATTGCGGGAACTCGGCGCCGATATCCGATACCTGGGCCGTGAAGGTTATCCGCCACTGCGGATTCGCGGACAGGCAATCAGCGGCGGACGCATTCAAATTCCCGCAGATGTCTCCAGCCAATACATTTCTGCTCTATTGCTGATCGGTCCTTCGCTGAAGGAAGGCCTGGAACTCGAGCTCACTGGCAAGGTGGGTTCCAGACCATACATCGCCATGACGCTGCGGATTATGGAACATTTTGGGGCGCAGGTACATTGGGACGGCGAGGTAATCCGGGTGAACCCTAAACCGTACCAGTCTATACCGTTTAGGGTTGAAGGAGATTGGAGCGCCGCTTCTTACTATTACAGTATGGCTGCCCTGGCTCCGCCAGGCGCTGAACTGACGGTTGACGGGTTAAACCGGCAGAGTGTTCAGGGAGATGCTGTGCTCGTAAAAATCTATGCTCTCTTGGGGGTGAAGACCACCTTTACGGACAGCGGTGTAGTCTTGTTGAAAGAGAATGGCGGCGCAGCAAATTTCTCCTTTGATTTCAGCGACTGCCCCGATCTGGCGCAAACCGTGGTGGTCAGTTGTGCGGCTCTCAATATTTCAGGTCAGTTTTCCGGTCTGGAAAGTTTGCGGATCAAAGAAACAGATCGCACGTCGGCGCTGCAGAATGAGCTGAATCCCTTCGGGGCAATTTTCCGGGAAGGAATAGATGGCAACTGGCAACTCGGTGGAAAATTTCAGATTCCCGCGGGTGGCAGTCCCGTGATAAAAACTTACGAAGATCACCGTATGGCCATGGCTTTTGCACCGCTCGCACTCCGGGTTCCTTCGCTGCTGATAGAAGATCCACTGGTGGTTAAAAAATCGTATCCCGGATTCTGGGATGACCTCCGGCAATTGGGGTTCACCGCAACGTCAGGTTCCGGTTTAGATTAATCCCATGAAACCGGATCTGATCACGCGTTGGAAGCAGGAAGCAGGAATCCGCCAAGCCACTTTTCGGCAGCGCATGCCTGTGCTTCGCCGCCGCAAAGGACCGGCTCTGGATGCCGAAGCGGCGAATCTTCACCGGGAGACTTTTGCTTCACTGGATTGCCTGACCTGTGCCAATTGTTGTAAAACAATTCCCCCGATCGTAAACAGGACGGACGCTTCGCGGATTGCACGCCATCTGAAAATTGCAGAACGAACGTTTTACCAACAGTACCTGCGTATTGATGAAGACGGCGATACGGTGATGAACACTTCACCTTGCCCTTTTTTGATGCCGGACAACCATTGCCGAATCTATGATCAGCGGCCCAAAGCCTGCAGGGCTTATCCGCATACCGATGAAAATTTCAGCAAACATCTGGACCTGCACCTGAGAAATACCATTCATTGCCCTGCCGTATTCCGGATTATGGAGAAATTGACGGGCTTACAGGCATCGTCCGGGTAAGATCCAGCCGGGATTTTGGGCGCTCCGGTTCCCGCCAGGAAAATCCTTCGAGTTTGAGATTGCGGTAATCCACTTTGTTTATATCGTGGAAGATAGCATCTGTTTTATCCAGAAAGGAAATTCGGTCTACCTTCTGGTCGTTCAGACGGATCACCATATTGGTGCACAATGCTTTGTTAGCTCCGAGGTAACCCTTGTTTTCGTCTTCGGCATAGTATATACTCTGGCCGTTGCCATTGACGTTCAGACGGACCAGTTCGGACTCCCGGAAATATCCGGTTACGAGCCTGCCTTTAATCTGGTTAAATAACAGCGTATCGGGTTGATTGGCAATAAAAGCGTTCTGCAACAAATTGACCAGTCTAATCTCCTCATGCTGAACAAGTATAATTATGGTATCGCCGGCAAACTGGGTCTGATCAGACCATAGTATGGGATCATGAAACAACGTGATGGTCGAGTCGATATCCTTCCAGGTCATGGAGTCGCAGATGGCCTGAAGGTCAGACTTAAAAATGCGAACATCACCATAAGCAAACAGTTCACGCCGCTCCAGGCTATCCGTGCGGCTTCTGACATGGTCTCCGCTTACGTGAATGGAATCACCGGAAAGCAGGTAGGATAGCAGGGTGCGACCAGTGGAATACATCGCCTTCGCTTTTTCATCATACTCCCCGTACTGACTCCGTTGAACGATATTCTCCGCCGTATCGGTAAACAGCACATTGCCCCAGGCCCGTCCAAGCCCGGTTTGCGAATCATAGATTATGCTATCTCCACTGATCCGCTGTGGCGGGCCATCCAGCACTGGATTTCCGGTGAAAACTCCGATTTCCTTTTGACCGTCATAGCTGCCCGATTTGCAGAAAACCGTATTGTTCTCGTGAAGAATACGGGTGGGTCCGTGAAACACCGCCAGATCGGGTTCTGCCCGGTATTCCAGGGTGTCCGCATAAAGGGAATATTTGGGATGAATCAGCACCACGGAATCCTGAAAAAAAGCCGTTTGGGAAAATGAGTAGTAATAACCGGTCCTGCTGGTCAGCATACTCCCTTTGTTGTCCAACTGCCCCCCCTGGCGGTATCTCCCGATCCGCGTGCGCAAGTTGTAATCCAGGTCTTCGGTGATCAGGACCATGCTCCGGTCCGAAAGCCGCACGCCGCTCATTAACCGGACCAACTGCAGATCGCCGTCAAAGTAGAGCGAATCGCTTTTAGCCTGGACCGTATCGGCCTGGTTAATCCGAACATGACCATAAGCTTTTACATCGTTCCGGTCCGGGTAGAACAAGGCAGAGTCGCAAGAAAGAGTTACCCCTTCCTGCCTTAAAATGACTCCTCCGATGAGCAACCTAACCTGTTCGCCCTGATCCCGGAATCCTTCCAGCGCATCAGCTTTCACGATTTCAATCTGACGCTCGGTTTCTTCTCCGGTCGAAGTGCTGCCCGCTTGTGGTGACGGTCCCGATATCGGCTGTTTCCCACCACGGGGCTGACCGGACTTTGGGTTCGCTTGCGCCAGAGCATCAGAAAATCCACCTGCAAGGAGCAGGATCGTGATCCAACAGAGAAAAATCCGAAAATGTGGGGCAGCGAACACCCTGCGAAGTTCGGTAAATTGGGGAGCGTGGGACAACCGGTCTATGGAACAAGATGTGAACCTGTTTTGTGCCAGCCTCTCTCAGCCCACGCAATTGATTAGTTTCCCGGTTATCGCAGGCTGATTAATTCAAGCCGGTTAATTCAAGCCGGTTAATTCAAACCAGGTATTTCAAACCTGTTCTTTCGGGCCGATTATTTTTTTCCACCGCCAATTCTCAAAAGGGTCACATACTTGCCGGGGTTAGCTTTCAGGTCCTGAAGCAATAAATCGAGATTTTCCGAAGAGGCTCTCAGGTTTTCGTACAACGCATCGTCAACAACCAGCTTGCCAAGCGAACCTTCCCCGGCCTCAATGGAGCGGACAATGTCGCCAAGACTGACCATGGCTTTGTGAGCTTCTACAAGGGTTTGAGCAAAATCTGCGGCGGCAAGGCTATCGGTGATCGAGGCCAGGTTGCCCAGAATAGCATCAATTTTATCCTGGTTATTCGCGAGACTGCCGGTAACCGTTTCAAGATTGTTAAAGATGCTGTCTACCGAAGAGGATTGTTGCGCAATCATCTGATCGGCGCGCAGGGACATGCTGCGGAAGTTCTCCAGCGAAGCGGTTATGGAGCTGACGCTGCTTTCGACATCATTGCCCATTTGGTCGGAAAAGATGCTGGACACTATGGTTACAGCACTGTCAATCTGGGCAATCAGGCTCTTTACTTTTTCCGTTATAGGCTTTAGTTCTTCCCGGATTTCCTCCTGAATTCCAATTTCAATGGTGCCGCGCAGGGTATCATCCGAGAGGGCAATTTTCTTGCTGCTGCCAATGATCAGGTCAATTTGTTTGGCACCGAGCAGGTCTGATGCAGAGATCATCACACGGCTGTCTTCCGGAATGGGGAAGTCTTCCGTGATGGTTATTCGCGCCAGGATCTTGTAATTGGGGAGAAGGGATAATTCCTTAACCCGGCCTACCAGCAAATCATTGACTTTAACAGGATCGGATTCCTGCAAACCGGGTACGCGGTCATAAACAGCGTAAAAGTTTCGACCTTTTTCAAAGGTGCGGTTGCCTTTGAGGAAGTCAAAGCCGAGCGCCAGGGCAGCAATGGAAACAACGGCCAGAATGCCGACCTTGGTTTCAGTAGAGATGGCCATATGAAGCTAAAACTGCACCCGGATAATTTCCGGAACAGGCAATAATACCGCAGGGAGTAATAATCCTGTTCACAGAAGCGGTCAGGCGTTTAATGCGGCTAAAATACACATACGGACAACAGGGCGGTCAAGGTTCACCGGGAAGTTCCGAACAAGTGGATTGTGGGACTTAGCGTCATTTTTCCGCCAGATTGGCTGCTTCCAGCTTGACGACAAAGGCATCGGAGAACCCTTTTGCCCGCAATTCTGCTTTTTTACCAGCTGCGGATTCCGGATCGCTGAAACTTCCCACAGTGTACTTGTACAGTTCACCCAGTTGAGTCCGGTAAACTTTTTCTCCGTTGAGGGCTTTGAAAATGGGGTCGGTCGGCGCGAGTTTGTTCCGGGATGCATAAATCTGTACGCGATAAACCAACGCCGGTGACGCAACCACCTGAGTGACCGCCTGAGTAACCACCTGGGCAACTGGTTCGGGTTGTTTTTGGGGGGAAACAGCGGTTTCTGCGGGTGGAGCAGGCTGGGGTTTTACTGCTGAGGCTTGTGCGGGAGGGGTTTCGGTTTTTTGCACCGCCTCCGGCTTGGGCGCCGGCGCTGGAGCGGGAGCCGCCCCTAGAGTCGCGGGTTTAGCCGCCGCCTCCGGCTTGGGCACTGGCTTTACTTCCGGTTTAGCCGCCGCCGTTACAGTCGCGGGTTTAGCCGCCGCCTCCGGCTTGGGCGCCGGCGCTGGAGCCGCCGCCGTCACAGTCGCGGGTTTGGCCGCCGTCTTTTCAACGGAAACGGCAACCGGTTGTGCTTCCGGTTTAACTACCGGCTTAACTACCGGTTTAACTTCTGGTTTAACTTCTGCTTTAACTTCCGCTTTAACTTCTGAATCAGGCGG
>JANNSM010000494.1:0-4288 GCA_031402635.1 Bacteroidota bacterium
TTCTTGCGGAACAGGGGCGGTTGCCGTGGCACTGGCTCTCGCCCTGGAACACAATCTGCAAGGTCCGCAGGGGGTTGCGCTGCGCAGTCCGGGGGGACACCTCGAAGTGCGGTTTTCGCGGACAGAGGACCAATTTGATCACATCCGGCTAATCGGACCGGCGCAGGCGGTCTTCCGGGGAACCTGGACTGGCGGACATGATTAAGTACTACCGCAAAATTGACAACAGGATCGCCGAGATCGGAGAAGCACAGCAGGATTGCTGGATCAATGCCTATCCCCCTTTCGAACAGGAAAGCCTGCATCGCCTGGCCGAAGAAATCAATGTACCATTTGACTTCCTCAACGATTCCATTGACATCAACGAACGCTCCCGCTACGAAGAAGATGACGGGGTGCGCCTCATCGTGATCAACACGCCGATTGAAAATTTCGACGTGAAAATGACCGATACCGAGGCCGACTATGTAACTATTCCCATCGGCATCATTCTTACCGATACCCTGATCGTCACCATTTCTTCAGCGCAAAACCCGGTACTGGAATGGTTTGTACACAATGTCATAAAAAACCTCCAGCCCCACGAACGCAACCGTTTCGTGTTGAAAATATTAGAAAAAAATACGGCGTACTTTCTCCACTACCTCAATGAAATCAATAAACGCCGTTATTTGATCGAAAAGGAGTTGTACAATTCCAGCCGGAACCAGGAACTCTCCCGGCTGCTGAACATCCAGAAATCGCTGGTGTATTTCGCCACCAATCTGCGGGCCAACGAGTTGCTGATGATGAAAATCAAGCGCCAGAATTTTCTCCAGTTTCATGAAAATGAAGATGATTATGACACCCTTGAAGACATCATTATTGACAACAGTCAGGCACTGGAAATGTCGAATGTCTATGCCAATATTCTCAACGGGACGATGGACGCTTTTGCATCCATTATATCCAATAACCTGAACATTGTCATGCGGCGACTGACCTCCATTACGGTCATTTTGATGTTGCCGACCCTTATCGCCAGTTTATATGGAATGAATGTCCAATTGCCTTTTTCGGAAAGTTCCGGTGCGTTTTTTACTGTCTTGCTGGTTTCAGCGCTGGTTTCCCTTTTGCTTTTTTTTATTTTCCGCAGAAGGCGTTGGTTTTAGGCTGATCGTTTTACCGGTTTCTATTCAACTTCTCCTCTTTAGAAAACGATACCCATGAGTTTGCGGCGCTACATATAATCCGGTGACCGGTAAGTGTATTTGCAGAGAAACTCGAAATTGTAACACAATGGGTGTAAAATTCAGAAAATCAATAGCTTAACGTTATTAAAAGACATCTTCATTTTGTAAATTCAGGGTGCAATTCAAATTTTTCCGGCAATTTTCAGCGCTTTGTGCACGGGATGGCTTGAATTTTGATCAACGGCTTTTTCGCGCTGCATTTGCATATTTTGACAACCAGAATCCGACGAATCTTTACCCAGATGAAATCCAAGCTGCTCCTCTTCCTGATTGCCTCCTTTCCGTTTTTACTTGCCGCCCAGTCTGAAAACAAGTCTATTCGCGAAAAACTCGAGTCACCTGTTTATGTGGTGCTGGATGAAGATTTCGGCGAGGATTACAACACCCTGATCCGCGAAGCCATGGCCGGTTGGTGGACGCTGAGCAAATACCAGTTCATTGAGTCTTCGGAGTTGACTACGCTTAAAGAGGATGTAAACCATCTTTTTCTGCAACTTGTAAAAAACGAAGGTATTGACGCAGACATAAGAGAGTATCAACAAGTGGTGACCTTAGCCAATTACGCACGGGCAGGGCGTTACCGGAATAACGTTACCGGCGCAGCCGTTGATCTGGAGTCGTCATCCGATGCCCGGCTGACCATTATGAACGGACTTCGGCTGATCCAGGAGAAAACGCGTTTCGAAATGGCAAAAGCCGAAGGAGAAGTGGAAGAATTAAGCACCTGGTTAGGTCCCCGAACTTCACGCATCAAATCCGGAACACTTTTTATGGCACGAGAAGATCTGGATATGGAACTTGCCGAACTAAATAAAATCTACGCCGGACCGGTTGACCTCATCAGCAGCAAAGAGTTGGCAGCAATGATGGAGTCCGGTGGCACGGGTTCTTATGCTTTCGTGCATGGTTTTAAGATTTCCGGTGGTTATGTGATCGAAAAATCTATCCTCGATGCTAAAACCGGAGAGTTGCTCTACTACGCCACAGCCGGAAGCCCGGGTCCGGATGGCAAACTCGGTAAGAAGGATTTTAAATCGCTGGAGTAAGGTATTCTTTTTTATCCTTCCTCCTTAACCTCTCTCCTTATCCTCTCTCCTTATCCCCTGAACCCCCGAAGAAATTCAGCTGCGGTCATTCGCTTTTTCCCTTCCCACTGCACCTCGAGCAGTTCGATCCAACTGCCGGCGGTGGCGAAAAACAAACGATCCTGTACCATTTTGCAGGTACCGGGAATAACCGCTTCCCCGGCCTGATCATTTCCGGGTGAAGACAGAGATCTGGTTTCCCGTATTTCAGAAAGTTCAGCGGGAAGATCATCTCCCGGAATCCTGCTGCGGAAAATTTTGAACGTGTGTTCATTCCACATAGTCCAGGCCGTAGGATGAGGGCTCAACCCGCGGACAAAATTGTGAACTGCAAGTGAAGGTTTATTCCAGTCAATCCGGCAATCCTCCCGGAAGATTTTTGGCGCCCTGGGGAAATCGCCGCGCAAATCCTGGGCAGTACCCTCAAGCTGCCCCGATTCGATCTTGTCCAGACTGCGCAAAACCAGTGCAGCGCCGACCTCCATCATCCGGTCGTGGAGTTCGCCTGCCGTTTCATCCGCCCCAATCGGAACCCTGACCTGATCCAGCAGATCGCCGGTATCCACTTCATGCTGCAGAAAAAATGTGGTCAGGCCGGTTTCGGTTTCTCCGTTCATCACCGCATGGTTGATTGGGGCTGCGCCCCGATAAGCGGGAAGGAGGGAAGCATGCAGGTTGATGCTACCCGCCGGGGGCATAATCCAGACTATTTCAGGAAGCATCCGGAACGCCACCACCACCTGAAGATCCGCCTTCAGTGCTGCCAGCGCATCAAGAAATTCCGGATTGCGGAGTTTTTCAGGTTGCAGAATCCTCATGCCCTTTGAAGCCGCAAAAACCTTGACCGGCGAAGGGCGGAGTTGCAATCCTCGCCCCGCAGGTTTATCCGGAGCGGTGACCACGCCCACTATCGGCCATCCCGCATCTGCAATGGCCCGAAGCGTGGCCACCGCAAATTCCGGCGTTCCCATAAAGACGATTCGAAGCTTTTTGTTCATGAATTTTAATCTCGTCAATATATAAGAGACCGAATTTGATCAAGGGTAAAGCATATAGGGCCGTCGATCAATCCGAAACTTGTCCAGGGCTGGTTTCCATGTGGCCCGGATTTCATCTTCGTTCATTCCGGACTGAATCTGTTTCCGGAGTTGATCGGTGCCGGCAAGTTTGTCGAAAAAACCGTTGGCCAGAAAGAAGCTGGTTTTTTGGTGGAGGAACTCATGATAACTGAGCAAGGGGCCGAGGTTGAGGCGGGCCATTTCGCGAAGCTCCGCTTCGGCGATGCCCTGAAAGCTCGTTCCCAGGCATTGTTGCCCCTGCAGCAGCGGCTGAGCCGATCCGGGACCGGGGCTGGGGGTAAACTGAAAACTGCCGATTTCAAAATCCGGATGCCCGATGACTTCAAAGGGCCAGGGGGTGCCCCGGCCGACACTCACTACAGTGCCCTCAAAGAGGCACAGCGAAGGATAGAGGTAAACGCTTCGCTGGGTGGGCAGGTTGGGGGAGGGGGGTATGGGAAGCCGATACGGGGTGGAATGGGTCCACCCGGTGCAAGGCACCACCGTCAACGGAGCCTTTTTGCCGCTGCCCAGCCAGCCTTCGCCATTGATCATCTGGGCTAGTTCCCCAATAGTCATCCCGTGAATCAGGGGGATCGGGTGCATGCCCACAAAAGAGCGAAAGTCAGGATCCAGTACCGGACCATCGGTGTAATGACCGTTGGGATTGGGGCGGTCAAGAACCACCAGACGGACGTTCTGTTCCGCGCAGGCTTCCATGACATAATGCAGCGTGCTGATATAGGTATAAAAACGGGCGCCCACATCCTGGATGTCAAAAACCAAAACGTCCAGAGAAGCAAGTTGCTCCGCGGAAGGTTTTTTGTTTGCCCCGTAAAGCGAAAAAACCTCCAGGCCGCTGCGCTCATCGCGCCCATCGCTGATGGTTGCACCGGCATCTGCAGTGCCCCTG
>JANNSM010000495.1:0-14493 GCA_031402635.1 Bacteroidota bacterium
ACCCAAAATCCGGGCACATTAAACGTTGCGGTAATCAGCTCAGTTTGCGTGGCGCCATAAACTTCTTCGGCAACTTCCGGGTATCCTTTCCGGCCAAAGAAGGCGTAAGGTGGCTTGTAAGAAAGCGTGTCAAATCCCAGAATGGCTTCGGCACCGTAGTACTGAAAGGCATCGGTGAGCGTTAGGCTGTCTGCACCCCAGGCGTACTTTTCCGTGGCCATGGTTACATAATTCGGTTCAGCCGTCGTCGAGTAGGTGGCAAAGTAGTAGCCTTCCGGAATCGTATCCATCATCAGCCGGAACATCGCTTCCCGCTCGGTTTGCAGGTTAGTCCTAAACTGGATGAAGTTTTGGGTGGGCTCAGAGGAACAGTAGTAATCTCCGTAGCGACCAACTCCGCCACCGGAATTGTAACTATACCAGGGAATCCCGTTGGCCGGATTAAACACAAAGACAACGAAGCCTTCGTTGGCGCAGGACCCGAACGCCTGTTGGTTGTTGTCCAGATAGGAAATGACCTGATACCAAAAGGTTCCTCCGGTCTGGAAGTCCAGTACCCTGACATCATTGACAAATCGGAATATGCGGTCCGGGTCGAGTCGGATGTTGGTGTAGCGGTCAAATCCGTATTGAAAAAAATGGCTCTGGTTCCATCCCGGCGAATACTCGGGGATGTAAACAAAACTGTGCTGACGCCAGCTAATTTGATTGTCGTAGAGCGTGTCAAGGCTGATCCGCCAGTAGTAAACGGTAGAATCCTGCCAGGCCATGGGGGGATTTTCCCATTCGATGATTCCGCCGCTTTGTACGATGTGTTGTTCCAACAAAGCCGGGCTGTTAAACTGGGCAGAGGTATCCAGTTGCAAAACAAATTGACGCTCCGTAGCAAAGACATCCGCTGTGGATGCTTTGAGTGCTTCTACCGGCTCGCCGACGATCGAAAAATCATAAGGCCATATCGGAACGGCGTCCTCCGAAGTAACCAGTAGCGGCAGGCTCAGGATATTGTTGAACTCGTCCAGTTCAGTGATCTCTCCCTGGGCATCTACCCGGATTTCGAGGTTGTTAAGTCCTGCGCCCTTCAGCACATCCGTACTAAACCGGAAGATCACCGTATCTATATAAACCGAAGCGTCAACCCGCTGCACCAATTCCGTGCTGCTCCCGTCCGGGAATGTCCGGCGAACCGTTATAAAGTAAGCGGTATCAATCGCTTTTCCGAGGTTGAAAACCTGAATGGCAACATCAAAACTGTCTGCGGCAAGTGAAATGCGCTCCGGAAAAAAATTGATGTAGGGCACTTCAATCGCGTAATCCGGGTCTCGGTGAGTATTCAGCGTGATGGATGGATCACCGTGCAATGTTGTGTGTTCCATCGCCAGCCTGGTTGCGGCTCCGGCGGTGGATTCTATTTCGTCAATACTTTTTCGAATAGCCGCTCCGATCGGCTCATTGTAGTCATCCGCAGCAATGTGCCGGTACAAAATCCGGGCAAATCCGTGTAAACCGGAAGCTAAAGAAAACGTCGAGGCGGCGATAAAAGCAATCGTTCCTTTGTCTTCGGCAAAGACATACAACTCGCTCAGACTGGTTGCACTCTGGTGCATCTCGCCAGTCACGCAACCGTTGCTGAACAGAACAGGGAATTTCCCGTCAATTGGGAATTCAGTAGGATCGCCGATGTTGTAGTCAAAGGTGTTGATGGAACTGTGACCGAAAAAGGTCATCAGCGTAACGCCGGCTGCTAAAAGTGAATCTATTTTCTCTTTTGGCGGTGATGTGATCGGGTCCGTACTTGTTTTGTAAAAGCTGGTCACCTTTCCCCCGTAGAGCGTGTCTTCAATATCCGCCTTGTAATCCTCCAGGTAGCCGCGGAAACTGCTTTGTTCAAAAGCGCTGATGCCCCCGCCGAAGTGAAGGATGTTTTTCATCCAGAGTTTATTGGCTACGGTTTGCACCGTGCTTTGCTGGCGAGCGTCGAACTCCAGCATTTTTTCGTAGTAAATGCGCACGTCGTCTCCATCTCTCGCAGCGAGCCTGCCGATATTCAGCACCGGAGCGATCTTGCCCCGTCGGGCAGCCAGCAGGAGGTCTGATCCGGGATCACCCCAGGTGGGAATATCGGTTAGATTGTAATTGACAGCATTATAGCGGTACTCATTGTATCGCCTTCCGTGGCCAATTAAAAAAAGATTTTCAGCGGGCTGTTCAAATTGTTCTGCTGCGTAATGGGCAAATTGCCGGATGGCCATCGGGTGCTTGCGGATGCCATAACCAAACTGATCATATACTTCGTTGATATCCACAATGATCGAATTCCAGTTTCCTCCTGCCGGAGAGTTCCGGTGGTCCCGGTAAGCGGCTACCCAGTCTACGGAATCCGGACTGTTGCGCATCTTGGGGTGCACCAACAACACATAGTTGCCTTGGCTGGCGGGGTCACTATAATCCTTGAATTGAACCGGCTTAAAGGTCAGGTAATTGCGAATGATGGTGGATGAAGCACTGGACAAGTAAAGTTCAGCGTCAGCAGCATCGTAATCCAGCCTGAAAAAGACGGAGTCTGTTGACCGGATACCTACAATGCGCTTGTGATTGGTCAGATCATAAAGGATCGGATCTATGCTGCTGGTTGTAAACCCTTTGATGCCAATAACCCGGTCTGGAGACGGATCGGAATTAACCCGGAAAAACGCGGTGGCAAGTCCGGTAAGCGTGGCATGTCTTGCGTAATCGCATCGGATCAGAGAAATCCGAAGGCGGTCATTGATCCCGGTACCGGCAGCATTAATGGTTATGGTATTGGACGCAGCCAAAGCTGGAACAGCAACATCGTAACGCTTTACCGCATAGCCTCCATAGGTTTCGTCCGACAATGTGCTTCCGTTGATTCCAAGAATAGTCCGGTGAACATCGGTGCCAGTGGCCACTAAAACAATCTTCATCGAAGCTGAACTGGCCAACGGGGTATAAAATTCAGGAGCAGCTATCGTTCGTGTTGCGATCGTCTTGTTAAAAAAACCTTCCGTGAATCCCTCTCCATCGGTATACTGGCTACTGAACACAGTGGACAGGTCGCCCCCCCGATTGAACGTGCCAAAAGACATATACACGATTTTCGAGGTATACCCAATCCAGGCATCGGCATTGGGAGCATCAAGGAGTTCGTTCCCCGGATTCTCCAATCTCCGGTTGGCCGTAGAATTGTTCCAGGTCAGAAAATAAGCCGCTGAATCATTGACAAGACTGAATTCCTGATGGAGCATGAGCGAGGCGGAAGCAAACATCAGCGAATCAATACTGCCATCATTAATTCTGCCCAGGAACTCAATATAGTCTGTGCTATTTATTTGTCCGTCGGCCTCTCCTTCTATATGAATGTATTGCTCGGCACCCTCGTGAAACAATTGAAAATTGCGGGGATCCAGCATAGAAAGATCATAGCCGGCAGGAACCAGAACACCGGCCAGTTCTGCACTGTCAATGCGCACCAGCCCGTTGTCTTTGACGTACAGTTTGAAATACGGCTGGTCGTAATTAATCCATTCGTTGCCGTAAATCTGCGCGACAACCGATTGAACCAATAGCAGTAAAATCAATACAGCGGGTAAGCGTTGCATCATTCACCCTCGGTTTGCCCTGGCTTATCAGCGGAGCGTTTATTGATATCCAGCATCAGCGAAAAAATGTTGGAGTACAACAACTGCTCGCGATTTCCAAGGTTGGTGTAGGCGTAATCGAGTTGTATGCCTTTAAACCGGATGCCCAGACCAAGGTTGGGTTGAAGCACGTAGCGTTTCTCCAGATTTTCATCTGAAGTCACTTCCTGAATGTTTCCCACGCCGGCACGCAAAAAAATGAAATCCGAATAATCCAGTTCTAGCCCCATATGCGGGTCAACGGAAACCGGGTCGCCGGAAATCAGCGTATTGCGTTTTCCATCGGTGGTCAAATCCAGATCAGCTTCCGTAAGCAATCCGAAATTATCGGAGATGGTCCAATCATAACCTACTCCCAGAATAATGCGGGGAGCGGTGATTTCATAGCTGCTCTCCGGCACAACATTTCCCGTATTTTGAAGCACTTCTTTTTCGTCTTCCGTAAAGGAAAAAGACCAGGCGTTAAACGTTGTTGTGATATCGCGGCCCGTCAGACCAAACCGCCACCCTCCCCGTGCGTACTGTATGCCCAGATCAATGCCGAATCCCCACGCGTTGGCAAAGCTCCCCGCATTGCGGTAGATCACCTTGGCTGAACCTCCGATTCTAAGACCTTCCGGCTTCAACTTCTGGGCATAAGACAAAAGAAATGCGTAATCCGCTACCGAAAAGGACGTGATATTGTCGTAGTTGATGCTTCCGTCCGGTTCAAAGAGAAACAGGGTATTGGGTATATCATCCACGCCAAACCGGATCATGGAAATACCCAGATAGCGGTCATTTCCCTTGACGGGAATTGCCACGGCACCGTAATCAAACTTGGCAATCCCGGCGAAATACTCCGCGTGCATGGCGCTGACCTGCACATCGCTCGAAATTCCCGCCAGGCCGGCCGGATTCCAGTAAGCCGAAGTCACGTCACCAATCACGGCTGAAGTTGCTCCAGACATGGCCAGAGAGCGGGCGCCAACGCCGATGTTCAGAAATTCATTGCTGTATTTGCGCACCTGCGCCTCTACACCGGAGGTCAGGGCAGCAAAAAACAGAAAGACGAGAGTGCGGTTAAGCATGAAAACGGAGCTCATCAAAAATGGTCAGTTCATCGGCATCCAGCATGGCTTCAGTCCGTTCAATGGTATCCAGCAGTTTGAGTTCATCTTCGGCCGCAATCATAGAATGCCCCACTTTCTGGTTTAGCACATTCAACGCGTAGAGCATCATCTCATTGCCCGGATACCGGTACAGAAACCGGTCTTTGCAAAAGTAACGGACACGTTGATAGACTGCTTGCGGTCGCTGAATTATTCCATTATGGTGGAAATAATTCAACAGGACGGTCTCCTCAATCTGTTCAAGCGCAGCGTAGAATTGGTCCATAGCCTGCCTGTTGCGCTTGATCAGTGCCCGGTCTAGCATGAGTTCAAGCAAAACATGGGCAAATACGGGAATGCGCGAAGGAATGCTGACATAGTTGTACTGAAGCATCCATTGTTTGATGATTTCGACATTCCGATGAAAGAAATCCGAAGTATGGAAGGCTCCGTCAACCTGGAGGTGGCGGATGATCCCTTCGTTGAGGTTTTCCGAGAAGATGTCCGGTGCATTGACCAGTTCTTCCGGCACAAACCGAATCTTTCTCGGCTCCAGCTCCCGCACCAAATCGGGCAAAATCAGCCCCAATACAAAATAGGGCCGGTTATCCGGATACTCACAGTAATAGTGGGAGAGGTAGTTCAAAACAAGCTCGTAATAATAAAGTTAATTAAACTATTACTAAACACCTTCGTCATGAGTTCTCAATGCCGGGGCAATTAGAATCCGTCCTGATTTGCCCGCTAAACGGATGGTTGTCAAACTACATACGATTAAACCGGGCCGGAGGTTCACAGACCGACCTATATTTGTCGCCATGTCCCTTATTGAAGAGCTCCGCTGGCGGGGTCTGATCCATGATATCATGCCCGGTACCGAAGAACTGCTGGAATCCGGGCCCATAACAGCCTACATCGGCTTTGACCCTACCGCCGATTCCCTGCATGTCGGTCACTTTGTACCCGTCATGATCCTGAGCCACCTGCAGCGCCGCGGGCACAAAGTGCTGGCCATTATCGGCGGGGCAACCGGGATGATCGGCGATCCGTCCGGCAAATCCGATGAGCGCAACCTGCTTGACGAAGCAACCCTTCGACATAATGAAAATGCTGTTGCCGCACAGTTGCACCGTTTTTTGAAGTTCGAAGGGCCGAATGGCGCGGAAGTGCTGAACAACTATGACTGGTTCCGGGATATGGGCTACCTGACCTTTATCCGGGATGTGGGAAAGCACATTTCCATCAATTACATGATGGCCAAGGAATCCGTTAAAAAACGCCTTGAAACCGGGATCTCCTTTACCGAATTCACCTACCAGCTCGCACAGGGCTATGATTTTCTCCACCTCTATGAAACCCGTAACTGCCGCCTTCAGGCCGGTGGTTCCGATCAGTGGGGCAATATCACCACGGGCACCGAACTGATCCGGCGAAAGCTCGGCGGAGAGGCTTTTGCCATGACGTTTCCGCTCATCACCAAAGCGGATGGCCGAAAATTTGGCAAGACCGAACAGGGCAATGTTTGGCTCGACCGCCAGCGCACTTCGCCATACGAATTTTATCAGTTCTGGCTCAATACTTCGGATGAAGATGCCCTGCGCTATCTGTGCGTATTCACGTTCATAGATCCCACAGAAATTGAGGCCATTGAAGCGGAACATCTCCGGGCGCCTGAACTTCGTCTGGCCCAGACCCGGCTGGCTCAGGACCTGACTTTGCGGGTGCATGGCCATGAAGACCTGGATCAGGTGCAGAAAGCCAGTCGTATTCTTTTTGGGCAATCCACGGCAGATGACCTCGCTTCCCTTGATGAACGGACGTTTTCCGAACTATTCGCCGGCGTGCCGCGCTTTCCGGTTAAACGGGCAGAACTGGTCGCCGGCCTGAACGTGGTGGATCTTCTTGCGGATACCGGGGTGCTGCCGTCAAAGGGGGAGATTCGCCGGGCGCTGAAAGAAAATTCGCTGGCGCTCAACAAGCACAAGAACCTGACCGAAGACCGGCTGGTAACCGCTTCAGACCTGTTGAATGACCGGTACCTGCTGTTTCAGCGGGGTAAAAAGCATTATTACCTGGTGGTAGCAGAGTAATACGCACCAAGCCTAGACTAATTTTCTGAAGCTGCAAAAAATAAAATGCTGAATCACTTCAGCGGGAGTTTTGTGTTCAACGGTGATGCAGCGGATTTTTTCAAAGTGCACTTTCAGCCTTTCGGTCATGGAGTTTTCCGAGTATTGTTTGACGTCTATTCCACTGCACTTTTTAGGTCCATTTTCTGAAAAGGTGCCAATCACCAGAATGCCTCCGGGATTTAAATTTTGCTGAATGGTTTTCAGGTAAGCCGAAATATCTTCTTCCAGGGTCAGGAAATGAAAGGCGGCGCGGTCGTGCCAGAAATCATATTTTTCTGTTGGTTTAAAGGCAGCAGCATCGGCAACAATCCATTTTACCAGGCTTGCGCGATCTCCAAGCCGTTTCCTGGCTCTCTCCAATGCGGTTGCTGAAATATCAAGAACCGTAATGTCTGTATATCCCAGATCAAGCAGGTGATCAACCAAAAAGCTGTCCCCGCCGCCTATATCAATGATTTTAGCGGTTGTGGAAACGTCGAACTGTTTAAAGAAATTCAGTGAGGTTTCCGGGGCAGGCTGAAACCAGCTAAATTCAGGGAGTTCTCTGGAATGGTAAATCGTTTCCCAGTGTTTTTTGCGATCAAATTTTTCCATCCCGGAAACTTTTATCTTTAAATGGCAATTTCACAAAAGGACTTTTTTAAAGTCCGGTTTTTTCGATTTTACAAACAACGTGATAAAAGGCCTGATAAACTGAAGAATGAAAGTATTTCTAACAAAATTATTTCTCGGAAAAACTGCCAGGGAGGAGCCGCCGGTCATAGGGGCAATTCATAAGCGGATCAAAAACATCCAGGCCATCTGGAACAATGAGCAGGACGATGATATGGGAATTGAAAAAATTGTCAGACTCTTTCTGGCGTTGTCTCAATTCTTGTTTCCGGGTACTTATATCAAAGAAATTTTTGGGAAAAAGGGAATTGCCTGGCAGGATCTTTCCGTAGATGCTTTTGTTTTATTGAAAGTGATATTTCCTCTTTTTATCCTTTTGAATAATCTTCAGTACAATACATTCTGTTATTTTATTGTGTTGTGGTTCCTGCTTGAGACCTTGCTCTATGTTCCCACGCTGATTTTTGCTTCCGATATTTTTACAAGACCGCGTTCATACCGCCGTTCCATGGTGCTGCTTTTCTTTAACTACATGGAAATTGTATTCAGTTTTGCTGTCGTGTATGCCCGGGTTAATTGTTTAAATCGTCCCTTTGACCACTGGTTTGATGCAGTCTATTTCAGTTTTATGACTTCTGCAACGGTTGGTTACGGTGACTTTTTTCCGGTAACGCCGGCCGGCAAATTTTTAGTGAGCGCGCAATCCGTCGTGTTTTTCATTTTTGTGGTTCTGTTTCTCAACTTCTTCTCCAATAAGGTTGAAAATAAGGGATACTTTGATCATACCAATGTTCCCTAAATCATATGAGAACCAGAGATCAGCAAACTGTCACCAAATGAGTTTTTTTACCGGTTTATATATCCCGGACTCCAAATTTTTTATGAAACGATTTATTGTTTAGCCCGGGAATGCCCGATAACTACGGTCTCCATCGCCGCTGCTTTCGTCAGGATTTCTTTCCATTCGTTCAAAGGCTCGGAATCCCAGGTTATTGCACCACCGGCAGGCCAGACCACTGTACCTGTGCCGGAATGGTAAAGCAGACTTCTGATCACCACATTGAGATCGAAATCACCGCCGGGTTTTAAATATCCCAAAGCGCCTGAAAACAGGCCACGCCGGCTTTGTTCGTAGCGTTCAATTAATTCCAATGCCATGATTTTTGGCGCTCCGGTCATGGAGCCCATCGGAAAAGTAGCACGCAGAACATCCACCACATCTGTACCGGGCAACAATTGCCCCTCAACCGTACTGATCAGGTGATGTAGCGTGGCAAAAGTGTTCAGTTCGCAAAGTACAGGCACTTGTATGCTTCCGGGTTGGCAGCATCGGGCAAGGTCGTTGCGCACCAAATCAACGATCATGACATTTTCGGCACGGTCTTTTTCAGAGCGCTTCAGCGCTTCTGCCATTGCAGCATCTTCTGTCGTTGTCAAGCCTCTGGCCGCAGTTCCTTTGATTGGCTGACTCCATACGCGGTTGCCGCTGCGGGCGAGAAATCGTTCCGGACTCGCACAAAACAAGTGGCGATCTCCCGCCCGAAACCACCCGGAAAAAGGCGCGAGAGAGCGTTCATTTAAAGCCCTGAACGTCTGGAGCGGGTCAAGTTCAGTGCGTTCCATAAAAAATGTTGCACAGAGGTTGACTTCGTAAACATCACCTTCCCGGACATGGCGGCGGAGCGATTCAACTGATTGTGCATAAAGGCCCTCCTGGAAATCGCATTGAATCTGCGGGGCGGCGAGGCCATTTAATGGTTTCGCAGCCGTTGTCGGCGACAGCGGTTCTCTGCGGGGAAAATGATCACCGGCTAATTGACGGACTGCGCCGTTTTCGCAAACGAAAAGATATTCCGGTTCAAACCAGCAGAGGTCTGGAAATCCAATTCGGTCTGGCAGGAGGGAGGTTAACTTCCCTACAGAGCGCTGCGGCTGGCAGGTTTCATTTTTCAGGTCATAGCCCAGGTACCCGAATAGCCATCCTGAACCATTGTTCTGGAATAATCGCAATTTCTCCAGGGCATTGCCAGCAGAAGCGGTCAATACCCGTTTTGCTCCCAAAGCAACCAGCCAGTCATAATGACGGCCCGAAGCGGAATTACTGTGAAGAAAGCAGGAATGATCGAAACCTCCGGATTGCTCCAGCAATTCTTCAAAGATTAAACCGGGATCAGGTTTCAAGCCGAAACGGTCAGGTCAGCCGATGTTCTTCGGATGAGTTGCTCGCGCTCGGGACCGGAGGAAATCATCACCACGGGGACATCGAGTTCCTGTTCCAGAAAGCGCAGATAATTCAGCAGGTTAGCGGGGAGGTCCTCATAGCGCTCAATCCCTTCGAGGGAACAATTCCAGCCCGGGAAACTCCGGAAAACGGGTTCAGGCGGTACATCGCTCATGCTGAAAGGCATCCGGTCGCTCTCTTTTCCGTTGATGCGATAGGCATAACAAGCCTTGATCTGGTCAAAGTTGTTAAGCACGTCCACTTTGGTAATGACCAGGCGGGTAACGCCATTCAGCAAAATGCTGTATTTCAGGGCCGGAAGATCAATCCAACCGCAGCGGCGCGGGCGGCCCGTTGTTGCGCCAAATTCTCCGCCTTCTTTACGCAGCCTTTCACCGATCTCATTGTCCAGTTCTGTGGGGAAGGGGCCCGATCCAACCCGCGTACAGTACGCTTTGGAGATCCCGATCACGTCGCCGATATGACGGGGTGCCAGGCCCAGGCCGGTGCAAACACCCGCAGAAATGGTGCTTGAGGAAGTCACAAACGGATAGGTGCCAAAGTCAATATCCAGCATGGAGCCCTGCGCTCCTTCGGCCAGAATCCGACGACCTGCGCGGAGCGCTTCGTTGACAAAGTATTCCCCATCAACAAAATTCAGCGATCGAAGTCGCTCCAGACTCTGGAACCAAGCCTTTTCCAAGGGTTCCAACTGGTATTCAAAATCGTAAAGCCCCAGCAGCCGAAGGTGCTTTTGCTTGAGTTCCTCGTACCGGACTTCAAAATCCGGGCTTTCCAGGTCACCGACACGCAGACCGTTGCGGCCGGTTTTATCCATGTACGTTGGGCCGATGCCCTTAAGCGTTGAGCCGATTTTTGACAGCCCTTTGTGCTGTTCAGAAGCCGCATCCAGAATCTTGTGGGTAGGGAGAATCAGGTGTGCTTTTCTGGCAATGAACAGGTTGCGCGAAATCGTCAGCCCGGCCTGTTCCAGCTTTTGAATTTCCTGTTCCAGCGTCAACGGATCTACCACAACCCCGTTGCCGATCAGGTTTTGGGTTTGGGGAAAAAATATTCCGGACGGGATGGTGTGCAACACATATTTGTGTCCTCCTTCCAGGATCAGGGTATGGCCCGCATTCGGTCCTCCCTGAAACCTGGCCACCATGTCGTAATCGGCAGCGAGGAAATCCACAACTTTTCCCTTGCCCTCGTCTCCCCACTGGAGACCGAGCAGGACATCTACTATCATAACCGGTAGCCTTTAGGAGGAAGACTGTTCGCGTTCAAAATGGGCCAGCGCTGCCGCGCGGTCCGGGGCAATGCGAAAAAATGCATTCAGCTTAGTGGTGATCATCAGTTGCTGGAGCAGCGGATTGAGGCTGCACAACACCGCTTCACCATCTTGCTTGCGCACTTTGGTCAACACGGTCAGCAGGAAACTCAGTCCGGAACTGTTGATGAAATCAAGGTTTTCCAGATCAATGACGATATGCACAAAGCCCATCGCGATCTCTTCCTCAATGTCTTCCAGCAGTGATATGGTCTGGTGTTCGCCCAACAACCGGCCCTTCAGTGAAAGGATCAGGATGTCCTCTGTTTTCTGGATTTTGTATTCCATCAAATATAGGGATTTATCGGACCCGGGCGATGAGTGCAACCGGAACTTACCGGCTACCTGTAATGCTGTCAAAGATACACTCCCCGATTGCGGAGCGGACAGGGTAATCGTTGGGGTAGTCTTACCGATTACGAGTTTAATTGGCTAAGGTTACCTCCATGGTCCTCAGGAGGCATCCATCCGCTCCACGCTGATCAACCCTTCAACCTTTTTCAGCTCCTCGATCAGTTCCCGGAGCTGATCGGTACTGAGTACGGCAAGTCTGATACGGCCTTCAAACACCCCTTCATTGGCGCCTATATTCAGGGACTGCATATTGATTTTATGTTTTCCTGAGATGATGGAAGTAATGGCCTGAACCAATCCCATGCCATCTAATCCCCTGATGGAGATGTCTATGGGTATAGCTACCTCCTTTAGCCGGGTCCATCTGGCTTTCACGATCCGGTACCCGTATTTGCTCATCATATTGATGGCATTCGGACAGTTGGTCCGGTGAACTTTGACCACTCCGTCCACGGTAATAAACCCAAAAATATCGTCCCCGATAATGGGGTTGCAACAATGGGCGAACTGGTACTTCATGGGACCGTCAAAGTCTTCAAAAACCAGCAGTTCGGTCTCCTGATGCTTATTGATTTTGACTTTGGGAGGCTGCACCGGTTTTACTGCGCCTTTATCCACCGGAATCTCGCTCAACCGCCCGCTCTCCAGACGAAACTGTTTCAGATCCAGCAATTTGAGCTGTTTATGAGCAATGTCTGCAAACAGATCCATGGAGGAAGGGTGGTGGTAATGCTTAATCAGGAAATTAATGTTGTGTTCGTCATAAGTCGCGCCCATCTGTTTGAATTTCCTTTTGAGCATTTCCTTGCCCTCTTCTGCTGAATTCCGCTTATCAACTTTTAATGCTGATTTGGTCGCAGCGCGGGCTTTGGACGTGACGAGGAAATTCAACCAATCTTCACTCGGCTTTTGTTTTTTAGACGAGATCACTTCAACCTGGTCACCGTTGCTGAGCCGGTGCGAAATAGGCACCAGCTTGTGATTGACTTTTGCGCCAATGCAGTGGGCCCCGATATCGGTGTGAATAGAAAAAGCAAAATCAAGGGCCGTTGCGTCTGATCGCAGAATTTTCAGATCACCTTTGGGGGTAAAAACATAGATCTCATTCGTGTAAAGATTCATCTGGAATTCATCCAGAAAATCCAGGGCATTGGACGAAGGGTTTTTGAGCAGTTCCCGGATATCGCGCAGCCAGCGGTCCAGTGCCTGGTCCTGGGTCCCTTCTTTGTACTTCCAATGAGCGGCAAAACCCTTGTCCGCAATTTCATCCATCCGGTCTGTGCGGATCTGCACTTCTACCCAGCGCCCTTTTGGGCCCATTACCGTGGTGTGTAGACTTTCATACCCGTTGCTTTTTGGGCTTGAAATCCAATCCCTGAGCCGGTCCGGGTTAGGCTGGTAAAAATCCGTTACGATGGAATAGACTTTCCAGCAAATTGACTTTTCATTTTTGTAGGCGTTGTCAATAATGATGCGGATGGCAAAAATGTCATACACCTCATCAAAGGTCACGCCCTTTGTTTTCATTTTATTCCAGATCGAAAAAATGGATTTCGGCCTTCCAAAAACCCTGGCCTGGATATTTTCCTTTTCGAGCATGGCCACGATCGGTTTGATAAACTCGTTGATGTAACGGGTTCGTTCGCGGCGGGTGTCTGTCAGTCGTTTCTGGATGTCTTCGTAAGCCTCGGTATCCCGAAACTTCATCCCGAGATCTTCCAACTCGGACTTGATGGCGTAGAATCCCAGGCGGTGGGAAAGCGGCGCATAGAGGTACTGAGTCTCCGAAGCAATTTTTAATTGCTTGTCGCGGGGCATGGAATCCATGGTCCGCATATTGTGGAGTCGGTCAGCGATTTTTATCAGAATAACCCGCACATCGTCTGCCAGCGAGAGCAATAGCTTTCGGAAGGTCTCCACCTGCACGGAGCTGGTCAGGTCGAAAACGGCATTGACCTTGGTTAACCCGTCCACGATCCGGGCTGTTTTTTTACCGAATTCACGTTCAATTTCCTCCAGGCTGATTTCCGTGTCTTCCACCACATCATGGAGCAGTGCACAAACTGCAGCGGTATAGCCCAGACCCATTTCACTCACGCAGATTTGGGCTACGGCTATCGGGTGAAGGATATAAGGTTCTCCAGACTTGCGCCTCATTTCGGCATGGGCCTCAACGGACATATCAAACGCTGTGCGGACGAGCTTCTTCTCGTTTTTATCCAAAGCCGGCCTAAAGGAGCGCAAAAGGGTCCGGTATTCCCTTGCAATCTCCTTTGCTTCAGCCTCGCTATAATTTTTAGGAGTGGTCGTATTCAATGCTGGTAATCAATATTTTACGGGATTTTGGAAAATTCGTTCCATATGCCCGTGGCGTGTCTTTCCTAAAATAAGCACTCCATTCGGCTTCCTCACCCCCCATAGCGGAATCAGGCTAAAAAGGGTACTTTTGCGCGAATATGCAGGCTCAAACCGGTGGTTTACCGGATGGCCTGCTGAGGGCAAACACCCGATGCGGTTCAATGCGGATGTGGCGTAATGGTAGCCGCGCCAGATTTAGGATCTGGTGGCCTCTGGCCGTGGGGGTTCGAGTCCCTTCATCCGCACGATTCCGGATTCCGTGCTTCCCGGGTCTGTTAACCGCTGCACGGAAAAACGATTCTTCAACCATCAGAACGGTAAGTCTAACGTGAATATTCAGGAGGAAAAAACCGGTGATCTCAGCGCCCTGGTGCGAATCCAGGTTGCCAGGCAGGATTACGAAACCAAACTGGAGGATTCGCTCCGGGATTTGGGTAAAAAAGTCCAGATCAAGGGATTTAGACCAGGCAAAGTGCCCAAAACGCTGGTCCGCAAGATGTATGGAAACCAGGTGCTCGCCGAGCAACTGGACAACATTGTTCGCGAGCAACTGAGTACCTTTTTAAAGGAAAAGGATATTCGCATCCTCGGCCAGCCCCTTCCGCAGGAAAATGAAGCCCTGACTATTGATGTCAACACCCCCGGTGATTATGAGTTTACTTATGAGCTGGGGCTAAGTCCTGAATTTGATATTCCCGCGCTAAGCCTTTCTACCGAGTTGCCCCGTCAGCGG
>JANNSM010000496.1:0-3176 GCA_031402635.1 Bacteroidota bacterium
CCTCGACGAAGTGAAGATCCATGCGCGTGCCCGCGGCGCCGAGGAGTTGCGGGCGGACTTCGCAGCCGCGTAGCTGCGACCTCTTTCATCAAAGTGCCTGCCCATCCCATTAGCACGAATACAACCGGAATTACGAAAGCACCGAGCGGCCTGACCCTTTTAGAAGAGAACTGAAAAATCAAAAAGATGAGAACCGCCATGAAAGATCCGAGGATAAGTGATTCGGAAATATCAATGAACGGTGAAACTCCGGTCGCTGCCCAGCGTATGCCAATAGTTACTACATGCGGAACAAAGCCAAGCAGAGCGCTATAAAGGCCAATTGTAAATAGTTTGTCCTGCTTGGCGATCATACCGAAAATATAACTGAAGGTACTGACTCCATAGAGAGAAACGGCTGTCCAAAAAAACATAAGTGCGGGTTTCATAACTTCTCCTCAATTTGTGATGAAGGTCATTTCGTCAAATCCAGTGACGATGCTAAATATACGCCATAGATATGATCTATTTTTGCCAAGGATTATAAAGTAACAGCTCGTTAATAAATAAAAAGTCTTTTGTATTGCGAGTAGCCAATGAATAACCATGCGTCATGGCAATTGAGGCGATCATAGCATCTTCCGTTGTTGTGGCTTGACCTGACCTTCGTCTGCCAGAGACAATAGATACATAATTAACCGCTGCTGTTGTGTCAAAGGCTAGGCATTTCCCGGCAAAATCATGTAAAAACATCATACTAGCAGCGCTTGCCAAGGATTCCCGCCGCTTACCAGCAGGTAATAACGCAATTCCGAGCATGATCTCCGCCTGGGTAATTGCGCTAATATAAAAAATAGTACTGGTACGGTTTGCAAACCAATCCATTACCGCCTGATCCGGGCTGGATCGCATTAGTTCTGAAATTACATTAGTATCAAGAATAATTGACTCCATTGTACTATTCACCAAAATCAGGCGAATCACGCACTGGTTGTCTCGAAGAAATTGGCAGGGCCTTGATGTCGAAAATCGCGAAACGCTGATGAAGAGCAACCGCCAGGCTGCTTGCCCCCCCCGTCATATTCAGGGATTGTGAAAGTATCATCCTCGCTTCAGACTCCATAGAACGTCCATGGTGGGCAGCCCGCAGCCGCAACTGTTCCTTCAGGTTATTATCAAGATTTCGTATCGTGATCGAAGCCATAACTCCCTCCCAACCATGTAATCAATGATTGCATGGTAATCAATGACTGCATACTATTCAAGATCTAATTTCACCTATGCTACGAAACCATTTCCGTTTTTAAAGTATATGAGCCAACCGGTTCGTCAAGCTCCACCCAGTAAATGTCACCCTGGCTGATCACCATTCCTCCGTAATTGTTCGCCGGTGCTGCTGTCGTACCCGCGTACGAAGATTCTGTTCTGTTGCGCCAGGTTCATCAGCATACTCAGTGTTTATCAATGCAAGCAATTCCTTATTTAAGTTTAACACCAAGAACAACATTTTGAAACGATGACAGCAAGCGATTTGCAACATACTTGTAAAGTGGCATGCCGCCTTTCAAAGCCCCGCCACCAAGAATACGCGACCCTAAAACAACATCATAATGCCCGGAAATGATCATGGAGGCCATAGCAGTAACAAGTCTGGGAGAATATTGATAATCAGGATGCACCATAACAACAATATCAACGCCCAACTTCAGAGCAGTTTGATAACATGTTTTTTGATTGGCACCATATCCACCGTTGACCGGATGAATTATAGTCCTAATACCATTATCCAGCTACTTGGGCAGTGTTGTCACGGGAGGCATCATTAACCAGCACGACTTCATCGACATATTCCAGTGGAAGTTCTGCATACGTCTGACGCAGCGTTTTTTCAGCATTGTAAGCAGGCATGACAACGACTAGCATTTTACCGGCAATCATACAAATCCTCGACAGCAAAAACACCACGTAATTGACAATATTGGACGTGAGATTCGTTCACTTTAGCCACCACATGAGCTTACATCGATTTCAATAGACGGGTTGACCAAAACACATCTGCCTGTAATGGCTGTAATTATTTCATAAGTATGGTAGTATCCACAAAAATGGCGTTATTCTTTCAACAAATTCAAAACAAAGAGCCTGATTGTATATTTATTTTTATGAGAAATTGGCCATGAAATTTTCTCCAACGAACCATCGGCACTGCATGTTTTGGCTCCTCACCGTATTGATTGCCATCTCCATCATAGAATTCGGCGCACGAGTCATTGAGCATTTTGAAAACACTGTGGCGCGGCGCAAAAATCCCTTTGTTGAATCGATCAATCCCGTCCCGGCATTCAAGATTGTAGACAATGGCGGAATCAAAATCGTTGAGCGCTCCGGGTTTCATCCATTAATGGGCACCGACCTGAAACCGTTTACCTTAGAACGGCCTCGAGGTGGTCTTCGCATATTTATACTCGGTGGTTCTGCGGCAGCAGGTTGGCCATACCATATGGGTAACACACATATCAGCGCACTTCTTGAGCGAAAACTACAGTTGCTATACCCTGGCCGAACCATTGAAGTGATCAATGCTGCCGCAGGCACTTATGCCAGCCACCGGGTCAAGCTGATTTTTGAGGAGGTTATTCACTATAATCCTGATGCCATTATTCTTTACAATGGAAACAACGAGTTTCTTGAGAACCTTGTTTACCGGCCTCAAAACCCGCCTTACCCTTGGGATAAATCGGCTGCAGTCCGCTTCACCTATCGTACTGTCAAAACGTTGTACTCACAACTGCCTAAAATTGATGAAAAGAATTACGATTACAGCGCACAAATCCCCAGCACACTCTCTTTTGCCTTTTCCAAATCCTCTCTCTATCGAAAAGACCCGCGGCAGTTCAATACACTCCTTGATCACTATCGCTTCAACATCGAACAGATGGTTAGTGCCGCTCGCACTGCAAAGGTGCCTCTCTTTCTGGCAACATGTCCGGTGAATCTTAAAGATTGGGCGCCAAACGTTTCTCGCCATCGTAGCGACCTCTCTCCTGATGCCAGGGCCCATTGGACTAAACTGTTTCGCGAAGGATACTTGGCCATCGAGCAGGGAAAATTCAGTGAGGCGATCGCCCCCCTTAAATCAGCCATTTTCCTCGATAACGAATACGCCGAGGCTCATTTTCGTCTTGCGCAGGCACTGA
>JANNSM010000497.1:0-3787 GCA_031402635.1 Bacteroidota bacterium
ACCACCTGGACCTGGCGTGTGCGTTGCGCTTGCAGCATCACCCCGCTTGATCTGTCACCCTATACGGCTTATGTCGACACCTTTAGCATCCCGGTTGCCCGCGAAGGCGAAATCCTGGATCTGACGTTGTTCCCCAACCCGGCTGACAACCAATTGATGGTCGCTTACAGCGCCAAAGGCGGTGAAGTTAACATGACCGTTATTGACATGTTGGGCCGTGTGGTCCTGAGCCGCACCGAACTGTCTGTAGAAGGTATGAACAATACCTCCTTTGACGTTGCCGGTCTGGAAACGGGAGCCTACTTCATCAACATCGAAGAGGCTGGTGTAGTAAAAACGGAGAGCTTCTCTGTATCACACTAATCCGGTCTTTCTGATCTGACATTCCCAGCCGGGCGGACAAATTGTCCGCCCGGCTTTTTTTTAGGCCTTGCCGATTCGGGCTTGCCAGCCAGATGCGCGGTCAAAAAAGCGACATTAACTTTGCTCCGTTTATGGATGTCGTTCGTTTCGTTTTTTACATGGGTGTGATTCAGATCGTGTTCAGCACGCTCTGGAAATTTATCGCCACGATGCTTGCCGGTCTGCTCGAAAGCATTGGGCTCAACCGGGATGTTTCATTTTTGGGGTTTAAGGCAGCCGGCTATTACATCCTGGTCTCTGTTTCTGCATTGGTCACCTGGGACATGATGGTTGGGGGAAGTACGCTTACGGCAGCCCTGGTTGCCATAGCCGGAGTTTTTATTATGTACACCACCATAGCCGGCAATCTGGAACGCAACCGTTGGCGTGCCGTAATGAATTTTGAACGCAAGCGGGTTCAGGTCATGCGATTTGACGGTTATCTCCTGATCGGTTCCGTTGTTCTTTTTCTCATCACGCTGGCTATTCCCGGTATTGCAGATAATCCGGTCAACCGGGGAGTGCGCAAGTTTATTGACTTGGTTTACCACACCCCTGTAATCGGCTGGATTGTTGGGTTAGGCGCACTGTTTTATATGCTGCATATTATATTCAAGGGGATGCGGATGACTGATTATCTGATCAATTTGCTGTTCTTTCCCAATCGGGTTAAGAGGGGTTCCGTAACCCAGGATGACGATTCGGAATACGTGGATTATGTTGAAGTCAGCGATGAAGAAGTTGGAAGGTAACCCCCGTGGCACCTTCTACTGCTTTTATATCAATCACGTTCTCAACAGATCGGAATAGTTCGCAACGGAGATAAAACCGGTCACAATAGACTACCCCAAAGCCCTCATCTTAACGAGCATGAAAAATTGGCTGATTTACTGTGGCCTTTGGCAGGGATTTGCCGCTGGCTTGTCCGCTCAGCCATCGCTGCAATACCTAATAGAATTTACTCGCCCTTCTACCCATTACGTGGAGGTTTCCATCATGCTTGAAAATCCGGAGGGAAGGTTCTCCGACCTCGAAATGGCGGCCTGGACGCCCGGTTCTTACCAAATTCGGGATTACGCCGGGCAGGTTGAAGGGGTAAAGGCTACCGATGATGGTGGAAACATTTTGCCGGTCACCAAAACCGACAAGGATACCTGGCGGGTTGATCATGGCAATAAGCAAAGTTTTACCCTTCGCTACTCCGTTTATTGCGGGCAGCAAAGTGTTCAATCGCCCTATGTTGATCAGGAGCATGCATCTCTGGTACCCGCGGGTTTGTTCCTGTATCCTGCGAGTCTGGATTTGCCCTGTACCATCACCGTCAAGCCCTGGCCAGCGTGGAAGCAAATTAGCAGCAGTCTTGATCCGGCAGCAACTGATCGCTGGGTACTTCGCGCACCTGACCGGGATATTTTTCTCGATTCCCCGATTGAGATTGGCAATCAACAGGTACTGCGGTTTACAGCAGCCGAAGTGTTGCATGAATTCGCCATCCAGGGATCGGGAAATTACGATACGGCCAAAATCCGCAGCGATGTCACCACCATCGTAGAAGCATTTACGGAAATGTTTGACCACAATCCTAACAAACGTTATGTTTTTATTTTGAACAATACCGCCAGCGGTTATGGCGGGCTTGAACATCTCGCTTCAACCAGCATGATTTATCGGCGCTGGGGATACGAGCCCCAGTCTGAATACCAGATTTTTTTGGGCCTGGTCAGCCACGAATATTTCCACACTTGGAATATTAAACGCATTGTGCCGGCCGAGTTCAGCACCTATGACTATTCAGCCGAAAACTATTCCCGCTCTCTTTGGATTGCCGAAGGATTTACCAGTTACTACGACGATCTTATGTTGTGCCGGTCGGGCCTTATCGGTGAATGGGATTACCTCGGTCTTGCAGCCCGAAAAATCAATGCCGTGGCAAATCGCCCGGGGGATGCCATTCAGTCCGCCGCAGAATCGAGCTTTGATGCCTGGATAAAATATTACCGCAGCAACGAGAACAGCAGCAATTCCACCGTTTCTTATTACGACAAGGGCTTGGTTCTGGCCATGGCTCTTGACCTGGACATTTTGGTGTCAACCGGCGGAGTACGCCGACTGGATGATGTTTTCCGCGAATTGTATTCCCGGTACCGGTCAAATCCGGATAGGGGTTATACGGAGAAAGAGTTTATGGATATTACGGAAAGTGTGGCAGGACACAGCCTGGATACATTTTTCAGCAACCATGTTTATGGTACCGTTCCGCTGCGTCTGGAGTCATACCTGGACCGGATCGGGGTTGAGTTGCGCGACGATGGGCTCAATCAGCCGGCGTTGACCGTTGGTGCGGTCATGGGAGACGGGAATAAAGTTCGGCAGGTGGTGCGGGGACAGCCCGCATTTGAGTCAGGAATTCAGGCAGGAGATGAAATTCTGGCCATTGATGGTTACCGGTTTACCGGAGATCTCGGCGCAGTCACGGCAAGATCCGATGAAGGAGATACCCTGTTCATTTTATTGAGCCGTGATAATCGCATCATCACGGTTCCGGTGCAGCCCAGGAAAATCACCCGTTTTCAATACCGGCTGATTCCGGAGTTAGAGGCAACGGATGAGCAAAAGTTGCAATATCGTCAATGGCTCGGACTGAGCCCATAAAGGTTTGAAGTATTATACACTGTATAAAAAACAGGTTCGGGAATTGGTAAAAACCATTGAAAGTGGTAATTTACCCAGTAATCTGACAAAGTATAGTTTCCAGTTTAACTGGTTTTTTTTGCTGAATGGGAGACAGCGCGGTGGGAGCCGCGCTGTTTTGTTTTAATCCGGGCTTTTTCCAGACTTAATCCAGGCTTTATACGCACAGGGGATTTGAGAAGAGATCCTCATCAGCGTGCGTTTTGACCCGGGGTGATTCCTTATTTTCACCGTCAACGACTGCTATGCGTATTCTATCCTTCCTGCTTGCTTCGCTGTTGACCATTTCCGCAATCTGGCTGCTGGACCGGCCGTTGGGAAGCACTCCTTCGCCCGGCAGACTGCTTGACCCGTTCCGGGGAATATGGGAAAACGCCCATGAGGCCGATCACCATTCGGAGAGTATGGATCTGGATTTATCCACCCTTTCTGCGAGCGTGAATGTTCGGTATGACTCGCTGGGAATTCCTCATGTTTTTGCGAAAAACTGGCTTGATGCGTTCCGGGCGCAGGGGTTTATCACCGCCCGGGACCGCCTGTGGCAAATGGAATTCCAAACCCATGCTGCGGCCGGCAGACTTTCGGAAATTCTGGGCCCCGATTTAGAGGAGCCCGGTGACGGCAGACTTCTTCGCTACGACCGTTTGCAACGGCGACTCGGCTTGGGGTATGCGGCAGAAAAGGCCATGTTCGC
>JANNSM010000498.1:0-3602 GCA_031402635.1 Bacteroidota bacterium
ATCGGATTCACGGTCTTGAGGATGCCATGAGCAAGATCCAGTCTTCGATTGACCGGGATCGCGCCAATATTGATTTTGAAGTGCGAAAACTGGAAAGCGGTCGAATTGGCCAGTTGGAGCACCAGTTGCGCGCCACGCGCATGAAGGTCATGGAGGACCGCATCAAGTCCAAAGAGGAAAAGCTGGCGGACATGCAACGCACGCTTCAATCGCTGAAGAAGAAAGAAGCCGGTCAACGCCGCAAGCAGGAAAGCGCGCCTGCCGCCGCGCCCGCACCTGCCGCCGCGCCCGCACCTGCCGCAGAACCCGCGCCCGCACCTGCCGCCGCGCCCGCACAAGCCACCGCGCCCGCACAAGCCGCCGCGCCCGCACCCGATGCAGAGCCCGCACCTGCCGCCGCGCCCGCACAAGCTGCAGAGCCCGCACCTGCCGCCGCGCCCGCCGCAGAGCCCGCACCTGCGCCCGCCACCGGAGACGAAGCCCTTCGACCGGAATCAGAAAACCTTCAACTGGATGAGGACCAGGGCAACAGCGAGGACAAATCCGCCTAAGCCCAAAATCATCCGAATACCGTCAAAGCCTTCAAACACGCGACGGCCCTGGTCTTTGATGTCGGGGTTCTTGCTGAACAGATGGCGCTCCAGCAGGGGGTAGGAGAGCAGGAATCCGATCACCATGAGGTTGATCCATAACCCGAGTTTCAAGACGGCAAAAACCGTGTCTTCTTCTATAAGCCGGCGAAAATCGCTGGCGATGAAGAGCAGAAAATTGCCGAAACCGTAGAGAAGTAGAATAAAACCGATATGGTCCCGATAAGGCCGAATATCCTCCCGAATGCGGAAGGTGACCAATCCGCTGCCCAAAATCAGTAAAGAGAGGGTTAAGAAGAATTGCATCGTTATGGGCAAAAACAAACAACGATCCTGTCAAATGCTGACAGCGTGGTAAAATGCTTGATGTTGCTCATTTATTAAACCCCGAAAAACATCTCGCTAAAGGTAATCCGGGCATTGCGAATTTAAGGAAGTTCAATAAAAATAATATTCTATACGATTTTGGATTGCAGGATAATCACAAACTGGGGGGATCAAAACGCAGAGACAGTCTTATGATTAAGGCTAAAACACCGGAAACAATCAATAAGTTTTCCGGCTGCATCACGTGCTGTGCCCCGATCCGTTGATTAGATTTGTTCCCTATGCAGACAGCCACCTTGCAGTTTACCGACTACCCGTACGTTCGCCCCGACCTGGACCAAATTTCTGAAGCATTCAAAGCAACACTGGAAAAGTTCCGGCGGGCACCCGATTCAGCATCGTCCATGAAGGCTCTGGAAGAGTTGTACGGTGTGCGCAACAATTTTGAATCCATGCGGGAAATAGCGTCTATCCGCTATACAATTGACACCCGCGACCCTTACTACGAAGCAGAACAGGGGTATTTTGATCGCGAACAACCCCGGTTTGCCGGGTTGATCAACGAATACTACGAAGCCCTTCTGGTTTCGCCACACAGGGCTGAACTGGAGTCGAAGTACGGTTCCCAGTTGATCAATCTTGCCCGCCTGGTCATCAAAACCTATTCGCCCGGGATCATTCCCGATCTGCAGCAGGAAAATGAACTGACTACGGCATACCGCAAAATCAAAGCATCGGCTTCCATTCTCTTTGACGGCGAAGTGCGAAACCTGATGGCGCTGCTGGCCCTGATGCGGCATAAGGACCGCGAAATTAGGCGCCGGGCTTCTGAAGCGTATTGGAATTTTATGGTCGAAAACCAGCCGGAGATGGACCGCATTTTCGACGAGCTGGTGCAGGTGCGTCACCGCATTGCTGTTAAATTAGGCTATTCCAACTATGTTCAACTCGGTTATGACCGGCTTGGGCGCACGGACTACGGACCGGAGCAGGTAGCCAAATTCCGGAAGCAGGTGCTGGAAGATGTGGTTCCCCTGGCCACCGAGATCAAGCGGACCCAACAGCGCCGCATCGGGGTGGATACCCTGATGTACTACGATGAGGAATACATGTTCCGCAGCGGCAATCCCGAGCCCATGGGTGACCCGGAATGGATCATTGAAGAAGGGCGGAAGATGTACGAAGAACTCAGCCCGGAAACCGATGAGTTCATCCATTTTATGCTTGATGCCCGGCTCATGGATCTGGTCACGCGACCCGGGAAATCTTCTGGCGGTTACTGTACGTATATCCACAATCACAAAGCGCCGTTCATCTTTTCCAATTTCAATGGAACGGCGATGGACATCTTTGTGCTTACCCACGAGGCCGGGCATGCCTTCCAGGTTTACCAGAGCCGCCATTTCCCATTTAATGAGTACAACTGGCCTACGATGGAAGCCTGCGAGATCCACTCCATGAGCATGGAGTTCTTCACCTGGCCCTGGATGGAGCGGTTTTTCGGCAATCAGGCCGATAAATTCCGCTACATGCACCTGCTCAAAGCGCTGCTTTTCCTGCCTTATGGTGTTGCAGTTGACGAGTTTCAGCATTTCGTTTACGAAAATCCCACATGCACTCCCGAACAGCGGGCTGCTGCCTGGACGGCTATTGAGAAACGGTACATTCCCCACCGCAATTACGGCGGCAATGCCTACCTCGAAGGGGGCCGCGCCTGGCAAATGCAATCGCACCTTTACGAAGTGCCGTTTTACTACATTGACTATACGCTTGCACAGATCTGTGCTTTCCAGTTCTGGGCCAAAGCAGAAGAGAACCGGGAAAGCGCGCTGGCCGATTACGTTAAGCTTTGCGAAGCCGGCGGCAGTCTTCCTTTTCTTGAATTGGTTAAATTTTCAGGACTTGATTCTCCTTTTGAAGAAGGCACCGTAGCTTCAGCCCTCGGCAAAATCGGCACCTGGTTATCATCAGTAGATGATCTTGCTTTGGAAACGGCCTGATGGCCATGGTCGAATGGGCAACACCAAGCGCGGGCAAGCGCATACTTCACACCTCCTCATAGACGGACAGCGAATTCCGGTCTTTATTATCACCGAGCGCCGCCGGGATTGCAGGGTCTCTATTGGCAAAACCGGCATCCACGTTCGGCTGGCATCGGGAATGCCGGATGACGCCCGGCTGCGGCAAGCCCGTGAGTTGATTGACTGGGCTCGCGGTAAAGTGCGTGAAAAGGGCTGGTCCAGCGAAGACCCTCACCGTATTTACCACAACGGCGACCTGCTTAGGCTGGGGGGTGAATTGTTCCGGGTAGAAATACGCCAGATTGCCGGAGACCAGGTTCGCTGTGTGCTGGAGCCTCATGCTCTTCGCTTCCGGGTTGGCCGGGATCTTGACCCGGAGACACAGGCCAGGCTTATGAGTGAAGTGGCATCAAAAACGGTCATGCGCTATTTCGGAAAATGGTTCCGGGACCGGGTGGCAATTCTCAACCAATACTATTTCGGTTATACCTATAACCAGGTCAGGCTCAAGCATAATACCACCAATTGGGGCAGTTGTTCGGTCAAAGGAAACATCAACCTGAATGTGCGCCTGCTGTTTGCCCCGCTTGAAGTGCTGGACTATGTCATCTTGCACGAACTGGCCCATCTCAAACGGCACGACCATTCGCCGGCATTCTGGAAT
>JANNSM010000499.1:0-19415 GCA_031402635.1 Bacteroidota bacterium
AAACCAGTCTTCCCCGACTTCAAATTGAGGATCTCTTTTACGAAGATATTGACGCTGACGTAGCGGATCTGAGCGAAATTGAAAACCGCCGTGGTACCCGAATCCTGGGCTTATTGGGTGTAGATCTTTTTTTAAGTCTCGGGGTGACCGTAGATGTGCTCAATGACGTATTGTACCTTCATCGTCTTGACGAAAACGGGGATCGGATCGAAGAAGATGCGCTGGATTTACGGGATCCGGACCTTGTAGTTCCGATAACCCTTCAGGACAATACGATCGTTCTGGATGTCGTCATTGCCAGTAAACCGCTGCGCTTCGCGCTGGATTCAGGGGCAGAAGTCAATGTGCTGGATTATGGACTTAGCCGGAAGGTATTGCAAGAACTGACAGTCGAAAAACGGGTAACCCTTCACGGCGCAGCCGGCGGGGAAGCTGAAGTTTTGGCCGGAAGCCTTTCGGAATATAGCATTGGAGGCCGTAACTTCAAGGGTGGAAAGACAATCGTTGCCAATCTGGAAGCTATGGGTAAGGCCGGCGCATCTGGTGGGCTGCACGGAATGCTTGGATATTCTTTCATGGGTCAGGGCATTATCAGAATCAATTTCATTCGCAAGGAACTGTGGTGGTATCCTTTTGTGAGTCAATAGAAAGTTCCCGAAAAAAGTGAAGATTATATTTCTTCTGGCATTTTTACTCCAGTTGACGCTTTCCGGCTCAGCGCAGGTGGTCGTTGAGGGAAAAACTGAGGGAGAAGACGAGGATGGATGCAAAATTTCCTTCACCGAAGACGGCGTGTTGTTGGAATTAGACCGCAAAATTGCCGAAGCTCTCCAGGACAGTATCCTTCGCGAACTCGGATTCCGGAGCACAGAGGCGGTTGACAGCGCATGGAACTCGGGCAATCGACATTACGAAGGAATGCAAGGATGGGAACTGGTGAAAATGAACCAGGGAGCTTATGTCTTGCAAAAGACGATGGAAAAGTTTGCCGAGGGCATGAACAAATTGGCTTCGAAGTTTGGCGTGATCGATGACCCATGGCTCGAAACTTACGCCCCCAACAATACCATGTATCCTGAAGCGCCCTATGGCGTGAACAATTTTAAAAGGAGGACGGTTTTGGTACTCCCAGATGGAAAGGTCCGGTTTTTCCTGCCGGGAAATACGGGGTCGGGCCAGGTTATCCTTTCGGGGAGCTTTAATAGTTGGAATACCAATAAACAAACGATGAATTCAACCGACAGCGGTTGGATTGCCGATGTTGCTATTCCTCCGGGAAAACATCTTTACAAATTCATTATTGACGGACGTTGGATAAATGATGAATACAATAATTTAAACGAAGAAGACGGGCACGGCGGCTTCAATTCGGTTTTCTTTAGATACAACCACCGGTTCTTCCTGCCGGAGCATTACGACAGCAAGAAGGTATTCGTTGCCGGGAGTTTCAACAACTGGAAAGAACGGGAACTGCTGATGGAAAAGTGGATGGGCGGCTGGGTTCTTGACCTGTATGTTCGCGAAGGCACGCACAACTATAAGTTCCTTGCGGATAAGGAGTGGTTGATGGATCCCAACAACCGGATTGCGCGACCCGACGGCCGTGGCAACATGAATAATTTTTTCAGCATTGGAGAGCCTCATGTTTTCACCCTAAAGGGTTTCCAGGATGCGCAAACAGTCATCCTCTGCGGAGATTTTAATGCCTGGAATGAACAGGAACAGCCGATGGACCGGACGGTTGATGGATGGCGGCTTGAATATGTTCTGGCAGCGGGAAATTACCAGTATAAATTTCTGGTTGACGGCAAATGGACCTTGGATCCTTTCAACTGGCACCGGGATGGAATGGACCCATTTACCAATAATGTGGTTTCCGTTGAATCCAATCATCGATTTCGCCTCAATAACTATCTGGAAGCAAAGCAGGTTCTGGTCAGCGGTAATTTTAACGGCTGGTCAGAAAGCGGATATACCTTGGAGCGCGACGAATCCGGATGGTATATGGACGTCTTCCTGAAGCCGGGCAAATACATTTACAAGTTTGTAGTAGACGGGAATTGGATTCTGGACCCGGATAATCCCCATTGGGAAGAAAACGAACACGGCACCGGAAACTCCGTGCTTTGGGTTGAGTTGGAGACTGCTTCAAGCAATTAGCTTTTTTTAAACGTTTGACCAACTGGTAAACGAAGACGCTTGATAGCAATCCATTCGTTTTTCTGTTTGGGCTCAGGCTTATCTTTGCCTCATGTCCCGAATCCTTTTTATCCTTTCCATACTCACCCTGGCAGCCTGCGAATCTAAGCAGACCCGGGTAGACGAAGACATTATTCTGGAATATATCTCGATGAACTCGCTGTCCGCACAGTCCACGCCGGAAGGCGTTTACTATGTTATTGAAATTGAAGGAGCGGGAGAATATCCCGAGTTATCCAGTGCGGTAACGGTGCATTACGAGGGCTCTCTGACGGACGGAACCATTTTTGATTCGTCATACGACAGCGGTACTCCAGTCACGTTCCCGCTTTCCGGGGTAATCTCCGGGTGGCAGATTGGCATCCCTAAGTTCAGGGAAGGCAGCACCGGCATTCTTATTATCCCGTCGGCGCTGGCATATGGAAGCAATCCTCCCTCAGGATCGGGAATCCCCGCTGATGCGGTGCTTGTTTTCAGGATAGAAGTGCTGGAAGTGCTCTAAAAAGCAGTCGGAAGAAAGTATCCTGCAACCAAAGAGAGGTGATAACCCACATAAGACCAACGCAATCGCCAAATGCTCTGTGCCCTTTCGACCTAAAAGCAATCGTGTTATTTTTGCGCTCTCTATCCGGTTTCCGGTAAACGGGCCGCACACAAACGATAATCATTATGGGACGCGCCTTTGAATACCGCAGAGCAGCCAAGGAAAAACGTTGGGACAAAATGTCCAAGATTTTCCCCAAGCTTGCCAAAGCCATCACCGTGGCAGCAAAAGAAGGAGGTTCTGATCCGGATATGAACGGAAAATTGCGCTCGGCCATACAAATGGCCAAGGCGCAAAACATGCCCAAAGACAATATTGATGCTGCGATCAAACGCGCAGATGGCAAAGACGCGGAGACCTTTGTTGAAGTGAATTACGAAGGAAAGGGTCCACACGGGGTGCTCATTTTTGTGGAATGCGCTACTGACAATACGACGCGGACGGTGGCCAATGTAAAATCCTACTTTAACCGAAGCGGTGGCTCTGTAGTACCCACCGGTTCGCTGGAGTTCATGTTTGCGCGCAAAGCGATTTTTGAGTTTGTACTACCGGCAGGAAAGAGCCTTGACGATTTTGAGTTGGAGTTGATTGATGCCGGACTGGAAGAAATTCAGGAAGAGGAAGGCAAGTATTACGCCTACTCAGATTACACCCATTTTGGCGCGCTCTCGCAGGCGTTTCAACGTTTGAATATCGAGCCATCAAGCGCATCGCTACAGCGAATTCCAACCAGCCCGGTTGCTTTTACCGATGACCAGATTGAAGACATTGAAAGGCTGCTGGATAAAATTGAAGACGACGAAGACGTACAGGCCGTTTACACCAATATCGAGTAAACAATAATTATCGGCTGATCATTAACCTGCCCGAAGTGGAATTGCCTTTCGCCCGAAATTCCAGGTGATAGATGCCGGAAGGCAAATCCACAGGCAAGGTAAAAGACCATTCTTTCAGACCTGCCGGAATAGTTCGCGAAAGTATTTGGTGACCCTGCGAATTGTACAGAAATAAACCCGCTTCTGCCGAATTATCAGGAATGACAACCTGAACAATATCGGATGCGGGATTGGGCCGGATGCGAAGAGTTTGCGAGTTTGCCGCTGTTCCCGTGTAAGAAACAACCGGAGGCTCTTCCTGAATCATACGCTTCCAGATGGCCCGCCCATAAGTGGCGCCAAAAATCCACAAACGGCCGTTGATCGCCAGGCTGTCTGCCAGTCCCATCTCGGAGAAAAGAATATTGGCCGGCAATCCTTCACTCCAATCCTGCCAGCTTTCTCCTCCGTTTTCCGTAGAAAAGCAACCGACATCGCCACAAACATAAAGTTTAGCGGAATCGGCAGGTTGAATCAGCAGGTCGGTCAATGGAACATTCGGCAGGTTACCCGTGATGTTGATCCAGTTTCTGCCAGCGTCTTCGGTGCGGTAAATTTTTCTGCCGAGATCTCCGGAAGGTGGAATGCCCCCCATCAATGCATATGCCTTATCAGGATGAACCGGATCCGGCGAAATCTCGCGAACATAAGTGTCACCGGGCAATCCGGAGGATCGATCCACCCAGGTACCTGTTGAGCGATCCAGTACGATCAGGCGCCGCGAAGCCCAGGTCGGCATACAGGCATAAACGTTTTCCGGTGTGCCTGCACCAACGTTTAGGTTCCAGATGTCGGTATTGAAGAAAAACGGGGGACCAGCGTTTATATGCGTCCAGGTGTCTTCAAAGAAATCGCGGTAATAGACCTTGCCACCGCAATGTGTGTAAACCCCGCCTTCATCGTTATCGCGGACATTTAGCCACCACTGACCGCAGGCACTGATCCCATTGTTTACGTCATTCCAGGAATTGCCTTCCGAGTTTGATTCAAGATTCCGAAAGGAAAGATCGCCGCCGTAAACGCCGTTTGTGGCAAAAATGCGGGTATGGTCAAATCTGGAAATGGCTACGGTCCCACCATCCCCTCCTATCGTGAAGAGCCAGTCATTCCACCAGGATGGTCTGACAGCAATTCCATTGTCCTGAGAACCGCCAGCCATCGTGCGCTTGTCGGTCACGCCGATGGAAAAACTGGTGTACTGGCGAATAGGCAGCGCATTGTAAGCGGCTCGGCCATTCCAGATCCAACCGTCTTCAGAATAGAATATACCCCCATCATTGGCCAACCAGGCTTCCGTTCCATCAGGTTTCCAGGTCATGCGGTGCTGATCCGGGTGCAGGGGGTTGATCTCCCGGAAGGTGAACCCGTCAAGCGTTCGCCAGAGCGAGCCGCCACCCACCCAGACCTGATCACAATCATTAGGTCTTACGCTGATCAGCGTATTGTACCAACCCTGTCCCCAGTGAAAATCGCTCACTTCGCTCAGGTCCGGGTCCTGAACCAGGCAACGCGCCCAGGAATCTCCGCCATCGAGGCTTTTGTAAACGCCTTCGGTCCGCCAGTTGTCGCTGCGGATCAGGTTGAAATAGACCACGTCCGGATCCAATGGACAGATAGCTAGCACACCTCTCCCAAAAAGGGCGCTGTCCCAGCCACCGGTCAGGTAAGACCAGCTCAGCGTATCCCCACCGCTGTGAGAGCGAAGCAGCCCGAAATACCTCCGGCTCAGAAAAATGCGTTCCGGATTGACCGGGTCCACTTGGACATCATCATATTCTCCTTCCAAAATTCGGCTAAAAGACCGGCCGCCATCAACGGAGCGGTAATAGCCCTCAGTGGCTGCCAGGTGCACAATACTCGTGTCTTGCGGGTTGAACCGGATCGTCAGGCATGTGCTGACTTCAGGCTCCAGGGGAATATGTTGCCAGGAAGTTCCACGGTTTTGCGTTCTCCAAACGCCCGTTCCGCTGCGCTGCGAGGATTCGCCGGTACCCAGCAGAATTATATTTTCATCAACCGGGTTCGTGGTAAATGCCCCTATGGCCTGACTGGTTACTGAATCACTTATCGGCAGCCAGGAATCATCCGGTTGTCGTTCCCAGAGCCCGCCACTGGCTGCGCCAATTCGAACAATACCTGATCCCAAAATTTCCACATCGCGAATCCGGCCACTGAAAAAAACCTCTTCACCGGCAACTTTGACACCGTTTGGACCATCGGGTTGCCAGGGGTATGATTCCCCTGAACGCGCTGTCGTTGAATTTGCCGACAATGCTTTTCGCGCCGCCTGCCACCGGAGTTGCTCTAGTCCGGATGGCTGGTTCAGCGGATAGTGAATCCTGCGGAGAAACTCCTGCTGACGAAGGGCTCCGGTACTGGTGCGTTCTGCTCCCGTTTGCTGGTCGAACCGGAGGGGCGCCTGGGCAACAACGGATAAAATCAGGACCATCATCCCTGTTGTTAAGCACGCTCGCATGAAAATCTGCATTACCATAGATCCTGAGTGAATCATGAAGGTAAGGTGATCAGCGTCACTTGCGCTCCGCCACAACGGAACCAATTTAGTATTATCAGCAGTTTTACTAAAAATGACAACGAAATGACTTCGCCCTCTTTTGAAGAACTAATCCGCCCGGAAACACCTTCCTTAATTGATTTTTCAGCCGAATGGTGTGGTCCCTGCAAGATGCTGGCTCCGGTACTTAAGCAGTTAAAACAGGAAATGGGTGACAACATTCGCATCCTTAAAATTGACATCGATAAAAATCCGCGCCTGGCTGAACAGTATCAGATTCAGGGAGTTCCCACGATGATCCTTTTCAGACAAGGGAAAATATTGTGGCGCCAGAGCGGGCTGATGCCGCTGCAATCCCTTCGAAATGCCATTGAACAGGCTGTTGCGGTATCCTGAACAATGCCCGGCTTCCCGACCGGAAATTTTTTACAAGAAAGTTGGTCGCCTGATTAAACTCAGGCAACAATCGGTAACCGGATCGGTCAATCAATTCAATCAATATGGTGCAGTTGAGCACTTTCCCGGCCTTCGCGAAGCAATAACAGGTTTCCCTTTTCATCAAATTGATACTCGAAGGATTGATTGGCAAGTAAAGTCGCTGCACGGTATCCGACCAAGTCGCCCGCGCAGGCCATCAGGGTGCCCGCCATCGCCTCAAAACAGATCGCGCCGGGCTTTGCTGATATCCGACCACTGAATCGATTGCAGCCGTCATAACCGTATACAAGGTGAGTGGAAAGGTTGAGTTCCAGTGTTGGTCCGCCGCGCGGATAATCGGAAACCTTTAAAACTTCGCCATCCAGCTTGTCAAACGCCCAGATATTGTGGAGCCGGGTATCCGCCGTGAAGGATCCGCAACCGCTAAATCGCTTTGCTTTGTCGGCTCCTTTGGTTGCGATCAGGACCTCTGTCCGGAAATCGAATGGCGCTTCACTCATCCCATCGTTGCAGGGATCTTCATACAAATTGACCCGAAGGAAATTGCCGCGATCCCCGATCTGGTACCTGATCAAACCAGAATCTGTGAGATAGATTGCCGCTGTTTCCGGGAAGAAAAACTCCGGTCCATCGGCTGTTTTGAAAACCCAGCCCTTGCCGCGAATCCAGTCCAGAGACCAGAAGGGTTCGTTTCCCAGAGCATAAAAAACTGCACCCGAACCCCACTTGCGCAGGTACAAATCACCGCCCTCCGGAGACTCATTGGCTACAGTCGCTATGGAACTTTTTGCACTTCCTGATGAAATATGGCCTGCGGCTGAAGAAGAATCCCCTTTGGTCAATCGGTAATGCGCCGCAAGGTTGCCGTCAATCCTTTTGCCCTGCCTGTCGAGCCACCACATTCCTCCCGCATCCGGTTCAAAAAATTGCTGATCAGACATTCCCGGGTTCAGCATTATTCGACCCAATTCATCAATAGCGTATTCACCTTCTGCGCGAAAGGGCTTTGCTTCCTTAGCCAGGTAAATGGAGGTGGAAACGTACCGCTGATCTTCACCCAGTTGAATCCGGTAGTCAATGCCTTCGCAATCTGCACAGGGAATTATTCCGGTATAAACGCCTATAAAATCAGCAATCTCCTGACTACCCGACGGCTGTTTGCAGGCATTGAAAAATCCGGAAATGACCAATAACAACATAACCGCGGCAATCCTTGTCTTAAGCATGGCAAAATAGTTATTTATAAAAGCACCTTTTCCCTCGCTGAAGTTCAATCTCTCCTGAACGCGAAGAACCCGGTCCTGGCAAATAGCGCAATTTCCTGCCCTGAACCAACCATTGGTCATTGACCAATGACGGTTTGTCAAGATTTTCAAATCTTATTTCAACCTGCAGGGCAGCAGCCTCTTTATCAACAGGAAGATAAAGTGCCGGCTTCATTCCATGCATAACAAAATAGATGGTGTCTATGGGATGCAGCAAAGTCAGTTTTCCGGAAGCATCCGGTTTGGCGGTTTCATGACTCGTCTTTATGGTGAGTCCGCGCAAAAGTTGAGCATCCGGAGAATTCAGTTGGATAGTTGCCCGTTCAGAACTAGCCGGTGTTTCGGTTACCCCTAAAATCCTTATCGAAGGGCCGTTATCGGCATTGAGCACCAGGGTATCGGCGAAGCTCTTCCACCGGCCTGAAAATTCACGGTCCGTATTGCAATTGCTGGTAAACAGCGAAAAACGGTTTTGTTCTTCAAGGCGCAGGCAAACCTTTTCCACGCTGTTGACGGAGGCATAGGTAGCAGGACGCACCTGCGCTATTCCTCCGTAGAGATTCAACAACAAAAGAACCGGTAAAATCAAAAAACAACGCATCCATTAAAATTTAACATTCCAAAGTATTTGCAGACCATTTCAATTCTTATTTCAAGATCTCCGACTAAGCCATTCTCGAAAAGAACGCAGTTTTTCCTCTTCGGAAAGTTGCATTGCTGACGGATCGTTTTCCGACCCGACTCCAGGTGTTGCTCGTATTTCTGGCTTTTCGGGTTCCTGAGTTGGCAGTTGTTCTGCCCCAGCCGGCTTGGCCTGACTGCTGCGTTGAAGTTCTTCTTCCGGAACCTGGTCCCAAAGCAAGTCAGAAGAAATTCCTGTTCGCTGCTCGTACTGGCGGATAATCAACGCCAAAGCCCGCTGCATTTCAAAAGCATCCTGCATGCGCGCATCCATCATGCGAATTTGTTCATCCTTGGCTTCCAATTGCCGCTCCAACAGATCAATAAACCGATTGGCCAGTGCCCCTGTTGCATTTTCGGCGGAGGGTGCGGCAAATGGAAATGCCTCACCGGAATCCCGATCGTAGTCTGTAGTTTCTGAAGGCCCTTGTGTCGGCACAAAGGATGGCATTGGTCTTTGGGGAGAAAAATCCCCATCTCCCCCGTGATCGAATTTGCGCTTGCCTCGTTTTTTCTTCTTCTTGCTCATTGCCCGTCTTCCTCAAAGAACAATATAGCAAACAGAAAAAGAACCGGCTTCGAGCAACCCGCTGGCCCCTGTGATGAAATCTTCCACGTCAAAGCCAAAATTTCCACTGATCCGCAAATCGTTACCATCACAATCCGTGATCACCAACTGGCCTGAATCGCCAGACTGTACAAAGCGGTTACCATCCGCATCCCGGAATTCTGCCTGGTAACTATTGCAGGCAAAGGGTACGCCCGGAACGCAATAATTCACGAAAATATTGGCGTAATAAGGTTCGGCAGTCAGGCAATTGCCTGAAACGCCATCCCGGAAATCGGTGATTTCGAGATTAAAATATTCTCCCTCGGCATTTTCGGCCTCCACCACCAGGTATTTGTAACCGACTCCGGTATAGGGGTCAATATTGCGGAATAGTCGGTTGCTGAACTGGGTGGCATTGAATACTTTCCCATTCAGCCTAAAGGCCATAATGTTGTTGCAGCCAAAAATGCCATCCTGACGGCAACTAAGGCTTTGCAGCGCCAGAACCAGTAAAAAGCAGCGGAACATTTGTCCGGTAAAGATGCACAATCCGCCATCTCGCTGGTCTGCATATGCACCTTTCTGTTCCGGAGAGGTTGCCTTTCTGCCGGCCTGGTTCCGGTTGACGTACCTTTGTGTTTCGGGGGAAATGACGCTTTCCCCGGTTGATTATGTCTGTTGAAAACCCCACTGCCGATCCTTCCCAGCCCGAAAAGGCTGTTTTGGTTGGACTTGTTACCCGCACCCAACGCCAGGAACAGCTCGAAGAATACCTTGCGGAACTGGAATTCCTGGCGGAAACTGCCGGCGCACAAACAATTCGTCATTTTTGGCAGCGCCTCGATTTCCCAGACCAACGGACTTATGTGGGAAAGGGGAAACTGGAAGAAATCAAGGCCTTTGTGGATGAGCGGGAGATTGACATGGTCATCTTTGACGATGAAATCAGCCCTTCACAACAGCGCAATCTGGAGGAAATACTGAGGGTCAAAGTCCTGGACCGGCCAATGCTCATCCTGGACATTTTCGCCCAGCGCGCGCAGACGGTGCAGGCCAAAACTCAGGTGGAACTGGCGCAAATGCAATACCTCCTCCCGCGGCTGCGCGGGATGTGGACTCACCTTGACCGGGTAAAAGGCGGCATCGGGATGAGAGGTTCCGGCGAATCGGAAATAGAAACTGACCGGCGTATGGCCAAGGAGCGGATTGCCAGACTAAAGCTTCAGCTCCAAAAAATTGACCGTCAAAACGAAACACAGCGCAAAAACCGGGGCGAGTTGGTCAGGGTTTCCCTGGTGGGTTATACCAACGTCGGCAAAAGCACACTGATGCGCATCCTTTCCAAAAGTGATGTCTTTGCGGAGAATAAACTGTTTGCCACGCTTGATACCACGGTTCGAAAAGTGGTCATTGGAACCACCCCCTTTTTGCTGTCTGACACTGTCGGATTTATCCGCAAACTTCCTCATCATTTGGTGGAGAGTTTTAAGTCCACCCTGGATGAAGTTCGCGAATCGGATATTTTATTGCATGTAGTGGATATTGCCCACCCTCAGTTCGAGGACCATATGACCGTTGTCAATCAGACACTGGCTGAACTGGGGGCCGCCGATAAACCTACCTTGCTGGTTTTCAACAAAATGGACCTTTACGAAGAGCGGCACTTTGACCCATACCTGCCCCCTGAAGAGAAACACAATTTGCTCGAGGAGTTGGAGCGCTCCTGGATGGGGCAAACCCACGAGCATGCGGTCTTTATCGCCGCTGAGCATAAACGCAACATAGAGGCCCTTCGCGAACGGCTACTGGCCTTGGTTCAGCAAGCCTATGCCCATCGCTATCCCTGGAAAACCAAGGAATGGAGTTAAAAGCAGGCAGAATATAGCTTCATTTAGGATATTTCTACTTTGATTTTTCATAGGATTACTATTATTTTGTAATTCTTAAGATTTACCCTACACCCTTATATGAGAATGTTTAACCATTGGCGGAAAGATCTGCCTGCTGGTCTTGTTGTCTTTTTAGTTGCTTTGCCCCTTTGCCTCGGGGTGGCCCTGGCTTCCGGTGCCCCCCTTTTTGCAGGGATCATCGCCGGTGTTGCCGGCGGGCTGGTTGTTACGCTGGCCAGTGATTCCGCTTTAGGAGTAAGTGGTCCCGCTGCCGGCCTTGTTGCGATTGTGCTTGTCGCAATTGGAGAACTGGGTTATGAAGCCTTCCTTCTTGCCGTTGTCCTTGCGGGAATTATGCAAATCACCCTCGGTTTTCTTCGCGCCGGAATCATCGCCTACTATTTTCCCGCTTCGGTGATCAAAGGAATGCTTGCCGGCATCGGATTGATTATCATTCTCAAACAAATACCGCACGCCCTGGGGTATGACAAGGACTACGAAGGAGACCTTGATTTTCTTCAGCCCGATGGAGAGACAACATTTTCTGCCATAAGTCAGGCTATGTCAATTATAACACCGGGTGCCATCATCATCAGTGCAGTATCCATTGCCATTTTGATTTTTTGGGAAATGCCCTTTATGAAGCGTAAACCGCTTTTCAAAATTTTACAAGGACCATTGGTCGCTGTTCTGTCGGGTATTGTGTTACAACGGGTTTTGCATGGCGGACCGCTGGCAGTTGAAGGAGAACACCTGGTAAACCTTCCGGTAGCTGCATCCTTCCGGGAATTTCTGGGGCAATTCCAATTACCTGACTTTTCAGCATTCAACCGTTCAGGAGTCTGGATTTCGGCATTGACTCTTGCCCTGGTTGCAAGTCTCGAAACCTTATTGTGCGTTGAAGCCACGGATAAACTCGATCCCCATAAACGCATGACATCAACCAACCGGGAACTCAAAGCACAGGGGTTAGGAAACATTTTTTCCGGACTTATTGGCGGCATCCCGGTTACACAAGTTATTGTGCGTAGTTCCGCCAATATTCAATCCGGTGCAGAGTCAAGGCTGGCCTCCTTTTTTCATGGAATTCTTTTGCTGCTAACCGTGCTGTTAATCCCCGGAATTATCAATATGATTCCCTTCGCCAGCCTTGCCGCCATCCTGATCCTGGTGGGATATAAGCTGGCCAAACCGGCTATTTTTCGAGAGCAATTCCGTCATGGATGGACTGTATTTATTCCCTTTTTAATCACCATCATCGCTATTCTCTGGACTGATCTGTTGATTGGCATCGGGATTGGAATGTCCGTAGCAGTTTTTTTCATTTTACTGCGCCATTACCGCACTCCTTTCTTTGTAAACGAGGAAGTGGAAAATGGTGTAAAAAAGATCACGATTACGCTGGTAGAAGACGTATCATTTCTGCACAAAGCGGGGCTTTCGATGGCGCTTAAAAAACTGGAAGATCGTTCCACGGTTATTTTAGACGGCCATTTGGCAAGGCGAATTGATGACGATGTCATTGATGTTCTTGAGGAATTTTTGTCCACCTCTTCCGAACGGAATTTGCAAGTGGAGCTGATCGGATTACATCCTAAAACGCTCCAACCCCTGACCGTAATGCCAGCAACGGCACCGCCTTCTTCGCGTCCGGCGTACCAGGTTAAATAGGTAACGGCTATGGCAAAAAAATATCCGACAACAAAACCTGATGTTGCCAAAGTGGAATCAGGCTATGCCCCGGCTTCTGCCAGTATCACACTAAAGGTTCAGCTCAATGAACAACTTTATCTGCGCGACCCTCAGGAATCACGACTGGGAAGAAATATTATCCGCAACAGTATTGTGTTGCTGGATGAACTGGGTTTAGAGGAATTCACGTTCAAAAAGCTCGCCATTCGAATAGAAAGTACAGAGGCATCAGTGTATCGGTATTTTGCCAACAAGCACACATTACTCGTGTATTTGGCTTCTTACTACTGGGCCTGGATCCGATACCGAATTGAGATAGAGAACCATAACATTACAAATCCGGTGCAGCAACTGGACCGGATTCTCAACATCTTAGTGGATGCCACCCGAATTCAGCTCGATGTTGAATTCATAAATATGGCCGTATTGCACCGAATTGTTGTTGCCGAATCCACTAAAGTATATCACACCAAGCTGGTAGATCATGAAAACCAGCAGGGTTTTTTTACCACCTACAAAGCCCTTTGCTGGCATATTGCCGAAGTCCTGACACTCATTCAACCGGAGTATCCCTATCCGAAGGCGCTGGCCACAACATTAATGGAAATGGCAAAAAATCACATCTACTTTGCCCACCACCTGCCTCGCCTGACGGATATTTCCATAACGGGAGAGGATTATCAGCCGGCCATAGCATTGCTGAGACATTTTGCATTTACCCAGTTGAATAGCGAAGTTGCAAAGTGAGTCTTCCCGGTTTGCCGGAACAGACCAAGGCGTGCAATACAACTTATTTTCTCCCAAACCGGAAGACTCCGATTCCGAGCGGACCAAATGCAGGTAGAAAGCCCAGCCAATGAAAAAAACCGGCATTGTTGAGGGCATATGAGCCCGTTTCTACCCCAAACAATTTACCAATGAGTGCAGTTAAAAGGACTGTTGATAACCGAGAACCGGTATAAGTCCTATTGGGTCAATATCATCAATCAGGTTGGCATTTAACCGGTTGGTCAGGTTTTGGATATCCAGGCTCAATGTCCAGGGATGATTTCCTGCGTGGTGATAGTGAAGTCTGATGTCCGTCCTGAAGTATGCCGGCAATCGTTCCTGGAAAAGCGTCTCCTCAACGCGGTACCCTCCGCTCCACAGGATGCGACCATTGATTCCGGCAGTATTCGTTGAATTTCTTCCGACTTTAAAATCGCGGCCGGCAGTTGCATTGGTAATAAAACCTGCATCCCAGGTGGAAGGCCGCCAGATACCGTCGCTGGCCGTGAACAAACTTCGGAACAAGGAACCATTCAAAAGCATGTACCATCCCGCTTCAAAACGCCGCTCAACGGTTATTTCTATCCCGTAATTGAGCCCATGGCCTTCGTTCTTTAAGATGATTTCCGGGTAACGCCATGCGTAATTTATCGCGGAGAAATACGGGCTGGCTGCTTCGTTTTCCGCTGAAAGTCCGGTGGTGTCGCCGGCCACCGGTATCTGGTAGAGATATTGGATATATCCTTCTACGTGAAAACTCAGGTTTGGCGAATGCCGCACGGTATATCCAAGTACAACATGGCTCGCTTTTCCATAATCCAGGTTGCGATTTGGCTGCCAGGTCAGATCCGGGCTTTCCAGCCGTGCCATATAATATGCCATGGACTCCAGGCGGCTGTGAATTCCCGCTGCAAGGGTCAGTGTTTCTTTCTCGGAAGGAGTCCACTCCAGCGCTGCGCGTGGCTCCAGGTTTGCGTGATTGGAATAAGCGAACCAGTTAGCCCGAAGTCCCGCCACTGCACTTAATCGCTCGTTAATGGCATGTCGCATCTGGACATAAGCTTCACCGAAGAACGCTTCGTCATCGGCGGCCCAATACCAGTCTCCACTGGCTGGAGGACGAAGCCTCCCTTCGAACAAATCAAAAACAAAAAAACTGCCCACTGCGCCGTAGCGAATTTGCGTGGACTCGGACAGCCGGGCGTCCACGCGCAACGAAATACGAGCGGTCCGGTTTGCCGAGTAATAAGTCCAAACTACCGGATCGGGGACCCGAAGTGCGGAAGCATCGGCATCGTAATCCTCTTGTGCCAGGCTGATCGCCAACATGGTTGTCAAATGTTGTTTCGGACTGATCCGGATGTTGTGTTTCAGGCCGGTCAAACCGTAGGTAAAGGCTTTGGTTTCCCGGATGCCCTGGTTGCCGTTTGGGCCAAGAACAACGGAACTCAACCCACCGATTGCGAAAAGAGAAAATACACCGGCCTTCCGGGTTGGCCATTCCAATTTAACATTCAGGTCCTGATAACCGGTCAGGGTATTTCCGACCGTGAAACCCATTTTACCCAATAAGGCAATGGTAGAGTACCGGTAATTGATCAGGTAAGTGGAACGCTGTTCCCGGTTTAGCGGTCCTTCTGCAGAAGCCTCCAGCCCCAGCAAGCTGGCTTGAATACTATAATGCCTTTCCTCGGGATTTCCACTTCGCAGGCGCAGATCAAAGACTCCGGAAACAGCATTGCCCATTTCTGCAGGGAATGCCCCGGTATAAAAATCAGAGGTGGTCAGCAGGCAATTGGAAATCATACTCACGGCGCCGGTTGCGGCGCCCTCTGTGCTGAAATGGCTTGGAGTGGGGATTTCCATGCCTTCTACGCGCCATCCCACTCCTTTGGGGCTGTTTCCGCGGATAACGATGGCACCCGTGATGTCATCGGTGCCTTTAACCCCGGCAAAACTTAGCGCCATTTTAGCCGGGTCATTAACGGCTGCGGCAAAGCGCGCAGCATCATCCTTTGAAAAAGAGCGGGCGCTAACCGTTGCCATGGAGTTGACCGCAGCGGAAGATGACTGAGCATTAACCTCCACCGTTTCAAGGGTATGGGTTATTGGCGTCAGGGTAAACGTAAGGGGAGTTAAATTTTCCAGCAAGGCGAGCTCGAAGCTTAACGCTTCGTACCCTGATGATAAAATTCGGATATGACCAAGGCCTGCCGGAACCCCGATAAATTGAAAATGACCCTCCAGATCTGTTACCGTTTGCCACAACAACGCATCCCCTCCGGACGTGGATAGGGTTGAAAATGTAACCATAGCACCCGGAAGCGTCCCGTCAGGGCCGGAAACCAAGCCCTCCAACGTGATTAAACCTCCTGAATAAGAAGGTTCAGGTTGGGCGCAAAGCGGAAACGTCAATCCAAGCGTCAACCCGAGCGTCAATAAAAGGGGGGGAAATGCAAGCCAGCGAATACCTTGTTTAGCTGACCGGCTTGAATAAAACTGAAACAACATGACAACAAGCGGTTACCGCATTACAGGTTTAAGATCAAGGTACCTCAGGAACCTGCGCTGCGCAACCCCCAAACTCATTATCCGGCCTGTATTTAATCAAGAGGTCCATAAAACCCGGGAGAATCCATCGTCATTGGCCACCGGGTTATTCCCAGCCCAACGCAAGTCGCAACTTGGTGTGAATGGCGGTATTGTCGTAAATACCGGAAAACAAGGTTGCCCCCGGCCCATATGCAAATACAGGAACCATAGCTGCCGTGTGGTTTGTTGAGTTAAATGATCCGGACACCACGTAATTGGCTAAAACTCCTTCGGTTAGCGCATAACCTCCGGTTTCGTGATCAGCAGTTACCACCACCAGCGTTTGCCGGTCTTTTTGCGCCCAGTTTATCACTTCCAACACCGCTTCATCAAAATCTTTCATTTCCCCGATCAGGTAGTCTGAATCGTTGCTGTGCCCGGCCCAGTCAATTTGCGAACCTTCCACTAACAGGATAAATGGTTGACGGTTTGAGGAAAGTTGGTCCAGGGCCAGCGCAACCGATCGCTTGAGGAAATGTTCAGGTCGTTTATCAAATCTCGGTGGATCTATTCCGGGAAGGATCACGGCCTGACGCCGGTCACGCCTGACTTTTACCTCTTCCAGGCGATCGGAAACGACAAAATTCCTTTCCTCCATGACACGGAGCAAGTCGCGTCCGTCAGCACGCTTGTTGAATTGCTCTTCTCCGTATCCAATGGCAATATCAACACCGGACAATGCCAGGTCTTCCGCGATGGCCTCGTAATTCTGACGACCCTCATCATGGGCATAAAAGGCTGCGGGTGTTGCATGGGTAATCGTACAGGTTACCGCCAACCCCGTGGAAACGCCCCGTTCATCCCCTTCTTCAAACAGGGTGCGCAGGGGCTGCTTATCCATATCAACGGCGATAGCTCCATTGTAGGTTTTCTCGCCGCTTGAAAATGCAGTAGCGCCAGCGGCAGAATCAGTGATCAGGTCGCTTCCGGAATGCGTTTTTATCAATCCCACCACAGGAAATTTCTCCAACGCTGAACGGTTCCCGGAAGCGTACATGCCTGCGGTAATTTGGGAAAGTCCCATCCCGTCACCGACGATAAAAACAACATTGGTGACCGGTTTACCCGGGCGGTATTCCATATCCGACAACAAGCCGGGGGCCATGCAACTGCTCTGGAAAATGAAAACAGACAACACAACAAACATCCATTTGCTCAACGACATAGAACTTTTTATAAGATTGGACATTAAAGGGAACCATAAAAAATATTGACTGGCCAGCCGTCAGGAGAATTTACAACCCCGTTCGTGATTTCACCTCCACCCGGAAGTGCATTGCGCACATCCAGTCCCGCCTCTTTAAGCCGGGCAATATGGGCTTTGGCGTCCAGAGAAAAATAGGTCAGGGTAGGTTTTTTGAACTCCCGGGTCTGGTGCAGACCAATCATGACCAGCCCATCCGAATGAATTCCCCAGGGGTAAGGATCCGTCTGCTTACCCATGCTTTTAAAGCCGATAGAGCTATACCATGCTGAAGATGCTTCGTAGTCCTTAACCGGAACAGCGATTTCACCCAGTACACCTAATGCTCCGGGAGTCATTGCGGGTATCTGGGTAAGGGGTCCCTGGTATTGAACAAGGGCTATGCCCATGATGGAGTCCGGATCTTGCATTACGCTTGTGGGAGCCGGCTCCTTGCTCTCCATAAAAAACGTAACACCCTTGTCCTTGAGTTTATTCACTTTGGTCACCATGTCTGCGTCAAAATAGGTCAAACCGAAATACTCATACCCGTCATCATTCAACTGGATGTTTACGGAGCCATCAGTCAGCATCACCCATGGCCAGGGCGCATTATCCTGGGCGGAAATTTTAAAACCCAATGCCTTATAGAATGCCACATTTTCCTCAATTTTCTTTGTCCCGATTGAAATCTGACAATAACTTCCAAGCGTTGATTTAGTCTTCAAATCGGCTGCCGGATTTGTTGGCTTCATCTTTATTGGATCAATCAAGTCGTAAGAATGAGACACTGCTTTCGGGCCCTCTGTCCCTTCAAGCTTGACTTTTCGGACACTACCCTCCAGCCAGTAGGTGATGGTACTGGGCATGTCATGTTCGGGGTTACTGAAAACCACTTTGTTCTCTTTGGTTTCCACAAGCGCGAAATGGGTTACACCCTGCCCGGGTATTTCTGCTATATAATACCAGACGCTGTCTTCCTGTGCGACCCGAAAAGTTTCAAAAAGTTTTTCTTCATCGCCTGAAAGGAAGTATGCTTTGCCCTTATAACCTTCCCCTTCCTTTTGCCAGGTTTCATAGGTGTTCAATTCCTGGATAAACCAGGTACCGAGCATGAAGTCGAGCTTCGGAGCGGAATCTCCATTCTGTGCTTTCAGCGGATTAGCATACACGTAGGCTGGCAAATGGAAAAGAAGCAGGGCAACGAGCAGGTGGTGTGGGCACTTCGCCGAAAAAGTCTTCCGTTTCATGTGTTTCTATTTATCGAAAAGAGCGTAGAATTCGCTGGAAGCGCCCAAAGAGAACAAAACAACTTCCAATGGACAGTACAGCTTCCAAATATGGCAAAAAAACTTGCGTTTGCCTACGTTATGTTCTGTGATTACCCGGGATTCCGGAGCCCCCCCCCAAAAAAAGGTGGGGGACCATCCATTCCGGACAGTCCCCCACAGAAATTTTACAACGGTTGATACTTGGCTATCTACCAGCCTGTTCGGGTGATCATCCCTGGACCAGCGACAGTTTAATACTGAGGTTGAACTCGTCGTAGATGGTTTTGTCTCCCAGGCTGTCAAAAAAGCTGCCCGAACCGTAGCGAATGTCAAAGTCGGTGCGGTCCAATTCAATGTCTGCCGTGGCTATTCCACTATTCTGATCAACACGGGCCAAAAAGCGGATTTCTTTGGTGATTCCTTTGATCGTAGCGTTTGCGGTGATTTTATAATCTCCCACCGTTCCTCTGCTGGCAACGGAAGTAATACGCAATAATGCCACCGGGTTTTTCTGGACACTAAAAAAATCTTCGGAATTGAGGTGACCTTCCAGATTGGTTTTCATATCTCCATCCAGATCGGTAACCTTAACAGACGTCATATCAATTTCGAAATATCCTCCGGTCAATACACCATTGTTAAACTCAAGGTTGCCGGATTTGATATTAATGGTGCCTTCGTGTGCACCGGTTACTTTGCGCGCTTTCCAGGTCATTTTGCTTTGGGTGGTGTTCACCTTGTAAGAATTCGCCGGTTGAGTGCCGGAAAAAGACATGGTAAGCAGGGCAATTGCAAAAACCGGGATAGCAAAAATGGCATTCTTCATGATTTAGTAGGATTTAGTTTGTAGTTAATGATTTATTGAATGTGAATTACCAGCCCTTTTTGATTTAGATTTTTGAAGGGTTTGGTTACTTTTTTGTGGTTTCGTGGTAGAGGAAGCTCTCGTGAGT
>JANNSM010000500.1:0-14195 GCA_031402635.1 Bacteroidota bacterium
CCGGCTTGCCGAAAATGCGCGCGTCTACATGGGTGTCGGCGGTGGCTAGCGCGAGCGCATCGGCGAGGCCGGTGATACTGAAATCCTGCGCATCGCGGTCGGCAAGGACAACGGCGCTGGCTGATGCGCCGTCATCACCAAAAGGGTGAATCCATTCTATGTAAACATGGGTGACAATTGCCTGGATTAAAACCTCGCCAATTGATTGAGTGCTGACTCCGTACTGAAACTCTTCTTTCAGCCATCTTGAAAGGGCATCAACTAAGGTCGGCACATCGCGGTGATCAGGACAGCGATACCTTCCTACAGTGACATCATTGTCTCTAAACCTGCCGGGAACAGCCGAAAAGTGTTCGCCCAGATTCTGTCCAACCATCTGGTGAAAGCGTAGCAACAAGGCTGGATTAATGAATTCTTCCTGTTCCTGCTCCAATAGCTCGTCGAGCAAAATGTTGAATGAATCCAGGATATTTTTAACCTCAACCTCCTGATACTCCCTACTCGGTGGAAGTTTCTGCTTGTCCAGAATTAGCCTGATTTCTTCTTCGGTAAGCGTATTGCCTTCTATGGCCGTAGTGGCCTGTGCCCCTTTGATCAGGGATACGGTCATCAATGCCTGATAGTCTTTCGGCAGAATGGGCGTTTGACGGATAGCCTCGATGTAGGCTTCGCACTGACCGAGAAGCCTTGATGAAGCCTCATTTATAGACCAATGCTTGCGGAAGACCAGATGGGGATATTCTTGATACGTGGAGAGTTTCATGGCGATGTAAAGCTGGTCAGGAATTAGTAAAAAAACAAGACAAAATTTGGGACAAAATTTGAGACATAAAACTGGACAAAAATTTAAACCATCACATGAATATTGATTTACATTGGGCTTGGGCAGTTATTGTCCCTCATATCGGTAAACAGGAGCAGTGATCGCAAGGCAGTAAGGAAATGATGTCTTCAAAGCCCCCCCAAATTCGCCCCGGCAGGCGTAATTTTGCGCATGGAACGAACTTCCCTGCTGCAAACCGGCAATGGCATAGCCCAGGCAGCCCCCCAAATTCTGGAAGGACTCACGTTTGATGATGTCCTGTTGGTTCCGGCCTATTCTGAGGTACTTCCGAGGGAAGTGGATACTTCCAGCCGGCTGACGCGCAATCTCCGGGTCAATGTGCCCATGGTTTCTGCGGCGATGGACACGGTTACTGAGCACAGCCTGGCGATTGCCATGGCGCGAACCGGCGGCATTGGGTTCTTACACAAAAACATGCCGATTGAGGCTCAGGCGGCCCAGGTCCGGAAAGTCAAGCGCTCGGAGAGCGGCCTGATCCTGGACCCGGTGACCCTTCGACCTGATGCTACCCTTGCCGACGCCCTGAGCCTGATGCGGGAGCACAAAATCGGCGGCATTCCCGTGGTGGATGCCGATCACCGCTTGGTGGGCATTCTGACCAACCGGGACCTGCGTTTTGAGCGCAAACTCGACACGCTGGTTTCAGATATCATGACCAAAGAGAATCTGATCACCGCGCCGGAGGGCACCGATCTGGCCCAGGCAGAGTCTATTCTCAAGGAGTTCAAAATCGAAAAACTGCCGGTAGTGGACAGCCGCGGGATACTGGCCGGGCTGATCACTTACAAAGACATTCTCAAGGTTCAAAATCACCCGCAGGCCTGCAAAGACCGCTACGGCCGGCTTATGGTTGGGGCTGCGGTCGGGGTGAGCAGCGAGACTTTTACCCGGATTGAAGCGCTGCGGGCTGTCAGTGTTGATGTGGTTTGTGTGGATACTGCTCATGGCCACTCGCGCGGAGTTCTGGACATGATCCGGGAGATCAAGAAAACCTTCCCGGATCTGGAAGTGGTGGGCGGTAACGTGGCTACCGGAGATGGCGCAAAAGCCCTGGTGGATGCGGGCGTGGACGCGGTCAAGGTTGGCGTGGGTCCGGGTTCGATTTGCACTACCCGGGTTGTGGCTGGCGTGGGAGTGCCGCAGCTAACCGCGATCATGGATGCTGCCGCGGCCATCCGGGGTTCCGGCGTGCCAATCATCGGAGACGGAGGCATTCGCTACACCGGGGATATCGCCAAGGCGCTTGCTGCGGGAGCCGACACGGTCATGGCCGGTTCGCTGTATGCAGGCACCGAAGAATCCCCGGGCGAGACCATCATTTTTGAAGGTCGCAAGTTTAAGAGTTACCGGGGAATGGGCTCCATTGAAGCCATGGAGGCCGGCTCCAAAGACCGCTATTTTCAGGACGTGGAAGAAGACATCCGCAAGCTGGTTCCCGAAGGGATCGTTGGCCGGGTTCCTTACAAGGGAACCGTTTCCGAAGTGATGGTGCAATACATTGGCGGCCTTCGCGCCGGAATGGGTTATTGCGGTGCGCGCAATATTGCAGCGTTGCAAAACGCCAGCATGGTTCGCATTACCGCCTCCGGCATCCGGGAAAGCCACCCGCACGACGTGGTCATCACCAAAGAGGCACCTAACTATAGCCGGTAATTGGGGGGGGAAGTCAACGGTCACCGAGGTTCACAGGCACGGCGGAAATCGGAAATAATGGCCTCGGAACCTCCGGATACTTTTTGAGAGCGGAACCTTCCCTGATCTGGAAATTTACTGGATAAGCTTTTTCAGCTCTTCAATCTCGCGGCTCATTTCCTCCATTTTATGCTCTGCCCGGTTGCGGAATTTTCGCTCGCCAAGAAATGCGGGAAGAACCGCCAGGCATGCCAGAACGATCCCGGCAAAAACACAGGTAAACAACAGCAACGCCAGCGAAATCGTCCAGCCCCAGAGGGCAAACTGAAAACGGACCGTCTCTGCGTTTTGGAGGGTAAACCATACCACCATCAACACAAATGCGGCAACGGAGATGAGGGTTAACAGGTGAATGTTTTTCTTCTTTGCAGCTACAGGGTCCGGGCTTGCCATAATGCGGGCTTTGGCATCAAATTTAGTGATATAAACGGAGCCGGCTTGTTTTCTCTGCCTTGAAAGTCAGGCAAAGGGTGACCGGCTTGCCCTATCGCGTATTCTCCTGAAAACATTTAGTTTTCGCACAGAATCGCTCCATTATGGATTTCCTGGATTGGAAACTTTTCAGCCTCGGTGACTTTTCCCTGAAAGTTGGCAACCTGCTCGGGGCTTTCGCCGTCATTGTGGTGGCCCGCTTTCTTTACATCATTGTTCGCAAGGCTTTTCTGAGCCGCTATTTTCGGCGGAAAAAAATTGACGAAGGCCGGCAATTCGCCATCGGGCAACTGGTCAAGTACGGCATTTATGTCGTCGCATTTTTTGTGGCGGTGGAAACTGCAGGACTGAATATTACGGTGCTGTATGCCGCAGGGGCGGCGCTGTTGGTGGGTCTTGGCATCGGCATTCAGCAAACCTTCAACGATTTTATGTCCGGGATCATTTTGCTGATGGAAGGGTCCATTAAAAAAGGCGACTGGCTTTTAATCGGAGACATGGAGGGAAAAGTGATGAGGATCGGGCTGCGGACCTCCATGATTCAGACGCGGCGCAGGATTGCGGTCATCGTTCCCAATTCAAAAATCACGGTGGAAAACGTCATCAACCTCAGCCACGGAAATGCATTTATCCGCTACGATATTTCCGCCCACGTTGCCTACGGCAGCGACACGCGTCAGGTAGAAAACATCCTCATCGGCTGCGCTTCGCGACATCCCGGTGTGCTCAAAGCTCCCGGTCCGTTTGTGCGCCTGGTTGATTTCGGCGAATCTGATTTGCGCTTTGAACTCCATTTCTGGAGCAATCAGTTTCAGCGAATCGTTGACATCAAATCTGATCTGCGGTTTGAAGTCGAAAAGCGCTTTCGAGAGGAAAATATTGTGATTCCATTTCCGCAGCGCGATCTGCATGTCAACCCGGTTTACGGGACGGAGGTAAAGTCGAAGGAAACGCTGCCCGCTGCAGACTTGAGCCCGAAGGCCGGCGAGCCGTTCGTTGCCCCGCTAAAAACCGGAACTCCGCCGTCGCGGCTTTCTTCCTGACTTCTCCAGACTTCAGCCCAAACTGCGGATCTTCTCCAAGAGCGCCGCCTTTCGCCGAACGGAGACATCCAGCAAACTGCCATCGTCCATTTCCACCTGCCCTGCCCGGCCTTTCAGGTAGCTGCGCACGTGGCGCAGATTGATCAGATGGCTCTGGTGAATGCGGAAAAAATCCCGGTCGCCCAGCAATTCCTCCACGTGCTTGAGGGTTCTGGAGACCATGATCCGGCGACCGTTCGTGAGGTAGAAATTGGTGTAATTACTGTCCGCTTCACAGCGCACAATTTCTTCAAGCCGCACAAACTGGTAGCCGTTTTGTCCGGGCAAAACAATCTTTTGGAAATCGTCGCGCCGGTTTTCCTGCAACGTATCCAGGCGTTTTGCACGGGAACCGTTTTCCAGCTTGTTGCGCACTTTTTCAACGGCCTGTTTAAGCTTGGCCACCCGGATAGGTTTGAGTACGTAATCCACTGCGGAATACTCAAATGCCTTTACCGCGTATTGGTCAAAAGCCGTTACAAAAATGACGTCGAAGTTGACCTCCGGCACCATATCAAACAGTTTGAAACCGTTGTTTACCGGCATTTCGACATCCAGAAAAACCAGTTCCGGTTTTTCCCGGGCAATGAGATCCACGGCAGCCGTTACGCTGTCCGCTTCGCCCACCAGTTCAATCTGCGGGCAGTATCGCTCCAGGAGTTCACGTAGGAATTCCCGGCCCTTCCGCTCGTCTTCTACGATCACGGAACGTATCAATGCTAATTTTTCCATCGGTCACCCGTTTTTGCCCATCCACCAGAATCGGAATCGTTAACACGACCCGGGTTCCCGACCCCCCTTGAATTTTCCTGTCAAAAACTTCCATTCCCACCTTTCCCGGATTGACTTTGTTGAATACCTGAAGTCTGCTCCGGGTAATTTCCATACCTGACGAACGGTGTTCTTCCGGTTTCCACTGTTCACTTTCCATAGCCTGATCTATGCCAACTCCGTCGTCGTCAATGGTACAAACCAGGTTTTCACCGGAAATTGCGAAACGAATGTCAATATGCCCTACGCCTTCCTTGTGCCGCAACCCGTGCCGGATCGAATTCTCCACAAACGGCTGAATCAGCAGCGACGGAACAAAGGTATAATGGATATCCACTCCCGGACCCACTTCAATCTGGTACTCAAGCCGTTCGTCAAAGCGCATTTTCTCCAGCATCAGGTAGGTATTCAGAAACGCGATCTCATCGCTGAGCGGAATGGCCATGTGTTTTGAATTCTCGAAACTGCGGCGGATCAGGTCCCCGAATTCGCCAAGATAGTCAAGCGCGCTTTCCGTGTCATTGCGCAGAATAAATTGTTGGATCGAATTGAGCACGTTGTAAATAAAATGCGGGTTCATCTGCGACCGCAGCGCTTTCTGCTCGGTCTCTGCCAGTTGTTTTTCCAGAATCAATTGGGCTTCGCGCTGTTTGGCGCGGCGCCGGGTTTCAATCCAAACCAAGCCGATGGTCGTGGCCAATAGCAGCAAGGCCGCCAAAATCTGGTACCCGAGCTGCTGCCAGATGGCTGGCCTGATCACGAACCGGATGCGCTCGGTGGTGGTGCTTTCCATGCCGTAGATATCCACGGAACGGACTTCCAGCGTATAGCTGCCGGGTCTTAGTTTGGACAAACGCAATTCGCCAAAATCCCGCTCCTGCCAGCGGTCATCCAACCCAAGTACTCGGTAACGGTAGCGGATCCGGCGTGAATCGGAATACGCGATGGCGCTGAACCCAATTTCCAGATCATTTTGATGATAGGCCAGCTCATACTCGGGCAGAATGGTGGTGTCCCGGTTGTCAATAATCACGGAAGTGATCTCCAGCCCTGGGTTGGTTCTGGGCTCTCGGGTGATCAGATCACTGGGGAAAAAGCTCAGCCCGGCGTTGGTTCTGAGCCAGATGGTGTCCCGTCGTTCGAGCCCGCCCCGAACTTCGCCAATCATCAATCCATCGTTCTCGTACAAACTGTAAACCCGGAAAGTTTTTTGTTCATAGTTGATATCGTGGAGTTTGTTCACCCCGTTTGAACCGATCACCCACAATTCGCCCTGGGGATTGGTCCAGACATCTACAAGGCTGTTCGAATTCAGGCCTTGCTCTGTGCCGAATCGGAGCAACGTGTCGTTTTGCCAGAGAAACAGACCCAAGCCGTAACTGCTCATCCAAACCCGGTTTTGCCCCGGCAGCCCAGCCATACCGCTGATAATCAACTTTCGGTTTTCCGTATTGGCCACCAGGGTGTCAAATGATTTTCCATCGTATTCTAAAAGGCCGCCCATCGTGTAAAGCCAGGTCAGGTTCAGCAGGCTGTCGTACCAGGCCACGCGGGTGGGCCCGGCCAGCAACCGGAACCGGTTGGCCTGCACGGAGCGGGGAGCCACTCCGGTTTTACTGCCCGCCTGCTCCTTGCGCAGCATTTCTACACCCGCCCAATCCGCCTTGAAGAACCCGGCAGAAGACGTAACAAAAACAGCATTCTCCGGTCCGCGTATGATTTTATACGGATTGCCAAGGTTCTGAATCTGAACCGAGTCACCGGAAGGATGACGGGCCAGCAGGGCATTGGCCTGGCGGCGGCGACTCAGGGACCAGCTTACGCCATCGGGCGAAATGACTTCTCCCGAAAAGAGGTCTTCAAGCAATCCGCCGGCCTCCCCGCGGATGTTGCGGACTTGCCGGGCGCGGTAACTCAATAAAAATAGTCCGGCAGCATCCGTGCCTATCCAAAGATTGTCGTCACGGTCCTGAAAAATGTCCGTGATGTTTTCCTCTTTGAGGTAGTGCACCGAGGTTCCGGATTCCAGTTGATCCGCAGCAAAGAAGTACAACCCGCCGGTGAAGGAACCGATCCACCAGTTTCCTTCCGGATCAATAAATACGGTACTCAGATCGGCTTCACTGCGCAAAAGGGCGGTAACCGCGGGGTAAACCGGCGTCGCTTTTTCGCCGTCAATTCGCAAAACACGGTCTGAAGAAACATAAAAAAGCTTTCCCTCCGGATTCTGATTCAGGTAGTGTCGCTTGGCAAAGTTTTCATTGTTCACTACCGTATCCACTTGGCCGGCGCTCAATTTCATGATCGTTCTTCCTGAACCAAACCATAGGGTACCATCCTGGTCAACCCGATACAAAACGCCATTGGCGAGCTGAAAACCCGGCTCAGTAATGGTCACCTTGCTGATCCGTTCGGCGCGGAAATTCCAGATGGCGTCCGGCGAGGTAAAATAGAGGTCTCCGCCCGGGCTCGTGGCGAAGGACGACAGCCGCTCCATACCGGTTCCGCCAGGGAGTCTCAACGGGGTGTACTGTCCACCTTTCCAATAGCCCAGACCCGCCTGCAGCAGCATCCACAATCGGCCCTGGTTATCGGGATAGAGATCAATCACCGAATTGCCCGGCAGCCCATCCAGCACCCCATACGTCTTAAACGCACTCCCGTTGTACCGGCACAACCCCAGCTCCGTCCCGATCCAGATCAACCCGCGACCATCCTGCGCCACATCAAACACCTTGCTCGACGCCAGCCCCTCATTGACCGTAAACCGCTCAAAACGGAACTCCTGCGCTTGCAGCTTCGGGATCAACCCCCAAAAACTGACCAAAACCAGCGCCACGAGCCCAAAAGCCCTTCGCCCAACATCGATGTGACCCGGTTTCCGCACCCTCGAAAGATACGGCATCCCGCTCTTTGTGCTCCTGCGTTCCAGCCCTCAAACCCGCCCGCTATTGCCGCACAATTTTCCGGGGAAGGGTCTGCGTTCCATCCGCAGCCCGCAGGTAAACCAGATAGGCCCCCACGGGTTGCCCCGTCAGGTCGAAGGTGCTCCGTTCCTCATGCCACTGCCGCAGCACTTCGCGACCGTACAGGTCGTGCACAACCAGCCAGCTGGCTGGCCCGCTGGTCACGGTGAAGCTACCCGAGCTTATGGAGGGGTTAATTGACCAGGATATGTTTTGTAATGGTAGATGGTTTATGCCGATTAGGGTTGAGTCTTGTGGGGAGAGCGTATCGCAGGGGCTTCCGATGAGCGGACCGAGATCGTAGTTGGCGAAGTTGGGGAGGGATAGGGAGGTGTTCTCGCGATCATTCAAATGAATAGCAAATGTATCAACCACAAAACCCGAGCTCACGGCATCAGGATAACGAACAACAGCCAAGTGATCAGCAATATTATCAGACCCAGCCGTTGTAACTCTACGATAAGGCATTAATATCTCACCACTATAATTTTGCTCAAGCTGACCACTGCCCATTAAGAAAAAATCTGGACCAGTTAACTTAAAAACCAAAGTATCAGTTAAGATGTCTTGGCTAACATCTATTCGATAAAGACGTATCCTGTCTGAAACAGAATAATAAAGATAATTTGACAGCCTAGAAAAAGCTAAACCATAACTCAATTCTGAACAGTCAAGGGTACGCATGGTATCCCTCAGACTCAAGCTCCCATCACACCGATTAAAATCGTATAATCCGATTATTGGTGGATTTGGGAAACAAGAGCCCTCAGCCGCTGCAACAGCTATCATTGAGCCATCATAGGAAGCAGTCATTTCACCTATGTATGATCCTTCAAAGCCTGCAGACTGAAATTCCATAGCTTCCAAACCAGAATCCGTCAATAAGGCCAGGGAAATCTGACTGCTTGTAGGATATCCTTTCCGACCAAGAATCCACCAATCTCTTCCATTGCCGTGTTTGATAGCAACCAACTGCTCGCATATTGCATGATCCCAAACCTGAACCGCCCTAAATTCATTCAATACGCCTCCTAAACCACCATCTAACTCTCGATCAATCTTTGATACATACAATCGATTATCTGCATCACTCATCTGAAAAAATGCGAAATATCTATCCTGTTTGTCTCCAGGCCATGGTAAGAACAAAGAACCATTGGTTTTTGCAGACGAAGGTGGCTTCGCAATTGCTGGTAATGTATCACTATTAGCAAGAGGTAAGAAGTTCGCGTTCCATACTCTTATAGTGTTTGAATAAAATAGCAAATTCCCATCGATGTCAGAAATACAGGACGCGCCTGCATAGGCTTTAAATCCTGAAACAAACGGCATCACAACGGGATCATTGTCAAAATACTTTACATGATACCCATCCCCAAAAATCCAATTCGCTGTCCTCCCCTGTGCAAGGGATAGCATAGGGAGCATCAACAACCCAAAAACCAACCACGCGGTAAAACTCACGCACCTCATCGGTTTACCTGAAATTTAATCGTTGCAGTTTGACCGCTTGCAGCCATAAAATCTTGCATCTTATGCTTTGATTGTTCACTCCGTATAACATAAAGCAACTCATACTGTCAATACGAGAATGATAGCGATACAACAATCCTTTGCGGCGATCCTGTCCGGAAACAGCTCAATCACCGAATTACCCGGCAGCCCATCCAGCACCCCATACGTCTTAAACGCACGCCCATTGTACCGGCACAGCCCAAGCTCCGTCCCGATCCAGATCAGGCCCTTGCCGTCCTGGGCAATGTCGAAAACTTTTGACGAAGCCAGCCCTTCGTTGACGGTGAACCGCTCAAACCGAAATTCCTGGGCAAAAAGCACAGTAGACCTACAAGCCAGCATGAGCAGCAGGCTGTAAAGCGGAAGTAACCGGATGCGGAATTCAGGCAACATAGCCATGAGAACAAGATACGGAGCAAATTAGCACTAGTACCCCGGGTGAGGTGGGGCCGGTTGGTCAGCACCAGTCCGGAGAGCTGGCCAACAGGTCTGCACTGGTTTCCCAAAGCGCTTTGCGCAAGGCAGGCTCCCCGCTCCAACGGGCTGAAGTTGCCGGTTTGCAGCGGGCGAAGTACTCTCCGGTATAACCGGCGGCCTGTGCGGAGGCGGCCAGATAAATGGTGGTGGCGGCGCCTTTTTCAGGCGAAATCATGAACCACCGACCCACCTGGTAAAGTGGCTGAAACCAACCCGGCCAGGTGCGGGCAATGCCGCTGTAAACCACCCCGGGGTGGAGCGAGTTGGCGGTGATGCCTTCCGATTTTAGCCGGGTGGCCAGTTCGCGGGTGAACAACACATTCATGAGCTTGCTGCGGGCATAAGCCCGCAATGCGGAATACCCCCGCTCAAAATTGAGGTCGTCGGGGTTGAACCGCGCTGCCCGCATCCGGTGAATAGCTGAAGAAACATTGACAATCCGGGCACCGGGACCTGCCATCCGGAGAGCATCCATCAGGTGCATGGTCAGCGCGTATGCTCCGAGGTGGTTCGTGGCCATAGTAGCCTCCAACCCTTCAGGAGTCAGCGTCCGTTGAGGGTAACCCATGAACCCGGCATTGTTGACCAGGATGTGGATGGCCGGATTGTCGTCCAGGATTTGCCCGGCCGCCCGTTTAACCTGATCCATCCGGGAAAGGTCAGCCAGCACCACTTGGGGCGCGGGGAATGGCGTTGCACCGGCGGGACCTCGCGAGCCGCCCGCGCCGCCCGCTGCTGCCCAGCCCGCACCAGCCTTTGCCGAAGCCGGGGCGGGACCGTCCGCACCGCCCGCAGCGGCCTCCACCTTGATCCGCGACTGCTCCGCCCGCTCCGCCGACCGGCAGAGCAGGATGACTTTGGCGCCCCGGGCCGCGAGGGCACAGGCCGTCACCTCGCCGATGCCGCTGCTGGCACCGGTAACAACGGCTGTTTTACCGTGTAAATCCAGTAAGAGTCCGGGATTTGCGATGGGCTAAAATAGGATTGACGACATCGCCGGGCAATGATCGGCGATAGTTTGGGCGGCAGTCATGTTACCCGTTGCGGCGCGCAGGGAGTTCAGGGGGTGCAGAAATACCCGTTAATCCCCTTCCTCCTCGCGCTCTCCGGCCCGGCGCCAAACCATGGCGCTTGCGCCCAGAATTGCGGCTTCAAAATCGGGAAGGGAAGACGGCAGAATCTTGATTTTGCCGCGGTAAACAGGCAGCAGGTTTGCCTCAAAATGCGCGATCGTGGGTTCAAACAATAAATCGCCGGCCTTGGAAAGCCCGCCAAAAATGAAAATGGCTTCGGGACTGGTATAAGCTACTGCATTGGCCAGCGCCATTCCCAAAATCCGGCCGGTCTCCAGAAAGGCTTCTACTGCCACCTGATCGCCTTTCATTGCGGCTTCATAGATGGTCTTTGAATTCAGTTTCTCGGGAATCAGTTCACGCAGCGTACTTTCTTCGTTTCCTTCGGACAGCCGCTCTACAATGGTGCGCTTGACCCCGGTTGCGGAAACATAGGTTTCCAAACACCCCTTGCGACCGCAGCCACAAGTTCTGCCGTTGGGATAAACTGTGGTATGACCCAACTCACCGGCAAATCCGTCGTGACCGCGAACCATTTTTCCATTCACCACAATTCCGCTGCCAACCCCGGTGCCAAGCGTGATCATGATAAAATCCTTCATGCCCTGCGCCGCACCATAAATCATTTCGCCCATGGTGGCCGCGTTGGCATCGTTGTCCAGGTAGGCGGGAATTTTAAGCCTGTCTGAGAAAAGTTTGGCCAGGGGAATTACGCCTTTCCACACCAGATTGGGTGCAAACTCAATCGTGCCGCGGTAGTAATTGCCGTTGGGCGCTCCAATGCCCACGCCGACTAGTTCAACTGGCTCCTCAATCTTTTCTACCAGATCGGTAAGCGCCGAGGAAACATTATCCACGAAATCATTCACATCCGGATAAGCCCTTGTGGGCAGGCTGATGGTTGCCAGCACCTGGCCTTCGCGGTCCACGATCCCAATGGCGGTGTTGGTTCCCCCGATATCAATCCCTCCTGCAAGTTTCTTCATAAAAACTCCGTGTTAGCCGGCGGTCAACGCACGGCAATTTCATCAATAAATAGCCAGGCTGGATTTCCGGCTGCTTCATGCCACGCCGGACAGGTGCCCAAACTTTCGGCGACTACCCTGATGTATCGGACTTCTTTTGCCGGAAAAGCCGCCACGAATGTACGGACAAAGCGGTTTCGTTCATGTGGCGAAACCGGATTATCCGCAATGGAAATCAGCTCCAGATTGCCCTGTATTGTTCCGGCATAAACCCGAACCCGGCGCGGCAGAAAAATCCAGGAATTGATGTACTGGAAAGCTCCCAGCAGCACGGAATCCACGGTTACGGCAACCCCCAAATCAAGCGTTGCATCCAGGTCTGCGCCAAAATACCCTTGCCAGATTCCGTCGCGGAATTGATCGGTACCCAGCCGGCCATCAGTCAGTGCTCCGGCTCCCCCGCCGTCATACGGCGCTGTCCAGGGTACAGCCAGCTTTGGCGCAACCCCCAGAGCGGCGTGCAAACGGAATTCGCGCGTGATCGTTTCTCCCGATGGCCTGCCCCGGCGGTAAGCGCGGGCGGTGATGGAATGGTCGCCACGGGAAAAGCGGATCGGGGTTGAACCGGCGGTGTCGCCTGACACTTTGCGGTCGGTGGAATCGGGCACGGTTCTTCCTTCGACGTAGAAAATATCAGCATCCGGCATACCCGGAATCAGCCGGATGTCCAGCCCCCCGCCCGCACCAACCGCCGATTCAAATCTCAGGGGTACAGTTTCCGCACCAAAGGCAATCCCCAACTTTTCCAGGCGGTTGTAGTGGTGCTGAACGCCAACGTGAAAGTCAGGCCAGGCCATGGCCCCCGGGCCGTGCCAGAGCACTTCGGCCATGGCCAGAAGCCGGGGAAACAACCGGTCGTCAAGCGCAGCCTGATCTGGAATGTGCTCGCTCCAGGCATTGGCAGCGCCGCCCAACACCAACGCAGCTTCCCGTCGGCCCCGGAACGCCTCCGGCACCGGATTGAATTCAAACACTTTTTTCAGGTCAATACTTTCGAGCCCGTAGTCAAAATAGGCATGTGAAGTTGGCGAAGCGATCACGCGATGCCCTGAGCGGATGGCCGCTTCGGCAAAGTCCATGTCCCGCCAGACCTGAACAATGGCCTGTGGATGAAGCAATGGCCCTTCGGCCGTTTCATCCCAACCGATTACCTGCCGGTTTTGCAGCGCCAGGCTGTCGGCAATTCGGCGCAGAAACCAGGATTGCAGGGCATGCGCATCGGGTAACTCAAGTTCAAGGCGGCGCTCTTCACAACGGGGACAGGCCTCCCATCGGGCAACAGGCACCTCATCGCCGCCGAGATGAACATAGGCCGAGGGAAAGAGCCCCGTCACTTTGACCAGAACACTCTGCAAAAAGAGAAAAGTGGCTTCGTTGCCCGCACAAAAAATCTCCTTGCTCACGCCCCAGTCATTCCAGACCTCATGCGGCCCGCCGGTGCAGGAGAGCTCCGGGTAAGCCGCCAGTGCAGCCTGGCTGTGGCCGGGCATTTCAATTTCAGGAACCACCGTTACATGGCGCTGTGCAGCATAGGCCACAATCTCCCGGACTTGTTCTGCCGTGTAAAAACCGCCGTAACGGGAGCCGTCCGGTTCGGTGCGCCAGGCCGCGTGCTGCGCCAGCCGGGGCTGCAATTCAACGGCCAACCGCCAGCCCTGATCGTCAGTCAGGTGCCAGTGCAGCACATTCATTTTGTGATAGGCCAACTGGTCAATGACCCGCCTGACCTGGTCCGGGGTCCAGAAATGCCGGGAGGCATCCAGCAGCAGGCCCCGCCAGGAAAAAGCGGGCGTGTCCAGCAAGGAGCAGGCCGGCAAACCGGGCCCGTCATCGAGCATCTGGCGCAAGGTTTGCGTGGCATAAAACAAGCCGGCAGCTCCTACCGCGCTTATCTCTATACCTTCGGTGGAAATGTCCAGGCGGTAGCCTTCCGGGCTCAGCTCAACCTCCCTGACCAGGCGGAACAGGATGCGATTGGCGGGTTCCTGACCGGGCTGCGCCTCTTCAACCGGGATTTCGAAGCCCGTGTAGCCCGCAAGCCAGCCTGCAAAAAAGCGGGCTTCTGATTCCGCGCTTTCTCCTGACCACAATACCCGCAAGCCGGGTCCGGGTGTGAATTCTCCCTTCAGCAAAACCGCCTGTGTTGGTGCGGGAACCAGCATCAGCGAAGCCTGAACCGGGGTTTGTGCGGGGGAGCGGTTAATGACTTGCCAGACAATGACCCCGGCAATCAGCAATCCCATGAGCACGGCTTCCCGGCGGAAATAGCGGAAGTCCATTATGATTCCCTTACGGGGTTGTGGGTAGGCATCAAGACC
>JANNSM010000501.1:0-6956 GCA_031402635.1 Bacteroidota bacterium
AACCAAATTGCCCTATGAAAATCCCGCTTGAACCTATACTTTAGGTAGCTTGACGGATAACCAACCAATACGATAACCAAACCAAAAACATGAATACAACTAAACGATTATTTATTGCCACACTGGCCTGTTGTGCCTTCCTTCTTGGAAGTGCACAAAAGTCGGAGGCGCAGGCTTCCGGTGCCCCGGTTACCGAAGTAACCATTACCATTACACCAGGATCTTTCCCGGCAGAAATAGTTTGGGAACTTGTGGACGACGTTACTGCAACCGTTATTGCCTCAAGAGCTTGCGGAACCCTTGGCGGCAGCACCCTCAACCTCTTTTTGAATGACGGCCAAACTTATACCTTTCGCGCCCTGGATGACTGGGGAGACGGCTGGAACGGCGGCACTTTCACCGTTAAAAAAAGAGCAACCAACTGTGTGATTATTACAGGCTCCGGGAACAATGGGTTGGCCGGTGACAATACCGACAACTGTATTGGTTTTCAGCTTGAATCCAGCACGGTTTTCCAGACCGATGCTCCCATTGCCGGTTGTACAAACCCTGCAGCTTCAAACTACAACATCTGCGCTACGGTTGACAACGGAAGCTGTGTTTTTCCGGCACTCAACAATGCTTGCTCCAGTGCCATTGACATCCCGTCCGGAACCTGTTTCACCGGTACAAACATCGGAGCAACTGCCGGAGATGGCCCTCTGGGACTTGCCTGTGTTGACGGCAGCCTGACCCCGGCAGATATTTGGTTCAGCACCACCGTTGGCGCTACCGGAACTGTACAACTGACCTTTGTTGACAACCCCGGATTTAGCTCTATTGTTGAATTGTACCTGGGAAGCTGCGGCGCCCTTGGTACCGGCATTCTCACCTCAATTGGCGCTTGCAGCAACTGGGGAGATGGCGGGGGTTTTACGCTGTCCGGTCTTCCTCCTGCTGCTGTTCTGCTTATCCGTTTTTGGGACTTTGGAAGCAACGACTTCAACAGCCTGACCTTGTGTGTGGCGGAGCCGGTTCCGCCTGTTGAAGGCTGTACGGATCCTTGCGCCGACAACTACAACCCCCTTGCCGTTATTGACGACGGTTCTTGCATTGTGACTGCCGTAACTGATGCCGACGAATGTGCTTCTGCCGCTGCGATTGTTGCGGGCACCACCGCGTTTTATTCGGTTGGTGCAACCGGTTCGGACATTTCGAGCTGCACCGGTAATGACTCACTGGACGTGTGGTTTGCCTATAGCATTCCTTCGTACCTCGACAGTCTGCTGGTTTATACCTGCGGATCATCCTTTGACACGGGCCTGAGCCTGTGGGATGCCTGTGGTGGCAATGAACTTGCCTGTAGCGATGACGGAACGCCTGCCGGAGGCAGCACCTGCGGTGGCAGCTCTTTCCAATCTTACATTCTGCTTTCCGATTCCGGATTGGCCGCTGTTGCCGGTAGCACCATCTACATCCGTATTGCCGGTTTTGACGGTAATTCCGGTTGTGGCGATCTGATCATCGAAGAGGTGGGCTCCCCGCCTTTTGTTTGTGAAATTCCCCTCAACCCGGTTACGACCATCGTTCCGGCTGGCGCTTTGTTGAGCTGGGATGCCGTTCCGGGAGCTATTGCTTACCGGGTAACAGGCGGACCGGTTGGCGGTCCTTCCGCGAACCGCACTTCGGCTACGAACAGCAAACTCATTCCCAATGGCGTTCTGGATGCCACGCTGTGCTACGAATGGCGTGTGCGTACCAAGTGCTTTGATAACAGCACCTCCGGGTACTCCACATTGGGCAGCTTCTGCGGACCTGATGCGGGAAGCCGTTTGGGTGAAACAGCAGACAGCCAGTTGTACCCGAACCCGGCTGATGATCAAACTATCCTGAGCTTTGAAGCCGGAGCCGATGAAGCCATGACGGTTCAGGTGTTTGACCTCAGCGGTAAGCTGATGTTCAGCGACATCATCAACGCAGTGAGCGGCCTGAACAACTACACCCTGAATACCTCAGGGCTGGTGAATGGCAGCTACCTGATTCAACTGCTGGGCGAATCGAGGAACGAAGCCATGATGGTTGATGTTAACCACTAAGCTCTTCGAGATAGGGGCAGGCATTGGCCTGTGATCGAAGTGTGATCAAAAAAGAAGAGGGGGGCTGTCCTGAAAAGACAGCCCCCTTATTCATGCCTGCAAATCAACGATCTTCCTGGAGGTTCTGTCATGCGCCGCCCAGCATACCGTACAGAAAAAGCCGAGTGAGATCATCGGCATTCTTTTCCGGGTCAAGAGGTATTCCCCGCTCGTGAAACTGCACCAGCATTTCAAAGGCGGCGCCAACCATTGCGAAACTTGCCATGGCGATTTGCTCCTGGCTGAGGTGATTGAAAAAACCGCTTTCGCGCATATCCGTTTCGAGCAACCGAAGAATGGAGTCCACACCGGGTCCGGTCAAAAACGCTGTCCGGGCAGCCGTCTGGTTGCGGGCCAGCAATTGGAGCGCTTCGGGTCGGGAATGAAAGATGGAAAAAGCAATCCGGTAGGCATCGGCGATGAACGTATGAGGGCTGGAGGCATTGCGGCGGGCCTGGTGGGCAATCTCTGAGAGGTGGATTTGCAATTCACTGGTGAGGCTGTTCCAGATATCATCAACGGAGTCGAAATAGTTGTAGAAAGTGCCTCTGGCCAACCCGGATTCCCTCACAATATCACTTACCCGGGCATTTTCGAGCCCGCGTTCAACAAATACGCGGAAAGCAGCTTCCATGATTCTGGTTCTGTTTTCCGTTTTATTGTTCTCGAGTTTTGCCATGAACGATAACTATTCCCATCGGGAACCGGATAAAAATAATCTATTCCGGTTATCTACACCGAACAGAAAAGGCATGATGGGCAACCGGGTAACCCATCAACAGCCCGATCAATAAAAGCCAATTTTTCACATTGTTGAGCAACTTTTTCACCCTTTTTTGAGGGTGAGCCCTGCGACAATATTGCCTAATTTCGAAGAATGCCCGAAAAACGAATTGCCGTGATAGGCGCCGGTCCCTCCGGGATCACCGCCCTAAAAAATCTACTCGATCAGGGCTTGGATGCCGTTGGTTTTGAGGCTGGAAATGAAGTCGGGGGAAATTGGGTTTACACCGAAAACGACGGGCATTCCAGCGTTTTTGAAACAACCCATATTATTTCTTCGCGCAGCCTTAGTGAATATGCCGACATGCCCTGGAGCATCAGCAATCCAGGGGTTGCCGACTATCCTTCGCACCAGGAACTTGCCGCGTATTTTCAGGATTATGCGCGGCGTTTTGGCTTGTATCCGAAGATCCGGTTTGGGACCAGGGTGCTGCATGCCAACCGGGAAGCCCCGAATTGCTGGGTGTTGGACTTAGACCACGAAGGGCAGAAAACCAGGGAAACGTTCACCCATCTGGTGGTTTGCAACGGTCACCACTGGAACCCTCGCTGGCCTACTTATCCGGGCACCTTTATCGGCGAATATTTGCATTCGCACCATTTTAAAAAAGCAGCCCCGTTTGCCGGAAAACGGGTTCTGGTCATTGGCGGCGGCAACTCCGCCTGTGATGTGGCCGTGGAAACGAGCCGCGTTTCTGCCCGCACCGACATCTCCTGGAGAAGGGGCTACCGGATTGTGCCGAAATTCATTTTTGGAAAACCGACCGATGTTTTTGCCTCCGGGAGTTCGTGGTTACCCATCCGCTGGCGGACCAAACTTTCGGCATCTATCCTGGGCTTAATTATTGGAAAAAATTCACTTTACGGACTACAAGATCCGGATCACGCTTTTGGGGGAACACACCCCACGGTTAACGATGAACTGCTCTACCGCATCCGCCATGGCAAGGTGCATCCACGCCCGGACATTGCGCGCTTTGACGGGCCTTCCGTCTGGTTTACCGATGGCTCCTCCGCAGAATACGACAGCGTGATCGCCTGCACCGGGTTCCGGATCACACATCCCTTTTTTGACCAGAATTTCCTGGATTACAGCGAAGGGCCTGTGCCACTTTACCTGAAAATGATGCATCCAGAAATGGATGACCTGTACTTTATCGGGCTCTTTCAACCTTTCGGCTGTATCTGGCCGCTCGCGGAGTTGCAGGCTAAGATTGTTTCCGCAGAACTGGCAGGAACCTGGAAACGGCCCGCTGATATTGCCGGCAGGCTGAACCGGGAATTGTCAAAACCCCACTACCGGCAGCTCAAGACTCCCCGGCATACTGTCACCGTTGACTTTCACGCGTTCAGAAAACAATTATTGCGGGAATTACCCCCCAACTATATCCGCACGGAGCCTGTGCGGGAGAAAAAAATCCTCACGGAGGAGGCTATTCGGTGATTTGACCAATAGGAATGAGTCAGCGGAGTATCGCCGGAGAGAGCACAGACTTAGGATCCACTGCGGAAAAACAGTCTGGTTAAGGACGCGCTTATGGCTCCGATAAAGGTTATTCGTCGTCCTCGTCATCATCTCCACCACCATCATCGGCAGAAGTTAGGAGGTCATCATCTTCTTCACCGTCATCTTCCACTTCAACATCATCGCCTGCGACCACCTCAACATCAGCATCCGGTGTAGCAGCACCACTTTCCACTTCGAACCTGGAAATCAGTTTATCGTTCTCATCCAGAACGATGCGAACCATTCCACTGTCCATTTCCAGCAACACATCCCACAGTTTTTCACCGGAAGGCTTAATGACCCGCTCCAACTGGATGATCTCAAAGTCTTGTTTAACCAGTTTGTTGAGCACCGTTGTGGTGCGCTGGCGGGATTCACGGCTAAGCGAAAAAACACGGGTATCTTCCCATTCACCCTCACCGTTGAAACGGGCGTACTTGAACCAGACTTTGTCAAGGAAAAATATCCCGAACAGCTCGCGGTTTACACGAACCCAACCCACAGTCTCCCCGGAGGGATAGCGGCTTCCAAATGATTTCTGGACTTTCTTGGGGACATCGTCCGCGCTGGTTTCTTTTTCGCGGGTCTGTTCCAGGTAATTCAAAAAGGCCTCGCGGCGCTGATTGGCATTGATGCGGCCGCCCTGGTCCTGGGAAGAGCGAAGAATATTCTGTGCCATTTCCTTGTTTGCTTTCTTGGGTGATTATGCTTTTGAGGATGCTTGCGTGTGGTTGCCGAAGGGATTATTCCAAATTTATACTGATCGGTCCGCTATTTGTTTTCAATCCCAGCTTTCGCGTATTGTTTCGGAGAATGTTTTCGTGCCCTGTTTTTATGCCCTTTTACCAGCCGGATCATTTTTTGCATCCATAGACAGGGTGGTATGGGGTACCGATCGCAACCTGGCTTTGTCAATCAACTTGCCGGTAACCCGGCAAACTCCGTAAGAACCGTTGGTAATTCGCTGCAAAGCGGCCTGCAGATCTCCGATAAACCGGGCTTGCCGGCTCATCATTTGCGCAAGGTATTCCTTGTCCGATTGCCCGCTGAGCTCGTTGTAATCATCAAAAGAACGGGTTTGATCATTGGCCTCCGTAAGCGACTGTTTCAGGTTGCGATACTCCTGCTCAGCAGAAGCCAGCTTGCCTTCGATCAGGATTCTAAACTCCTCGAGTTCAGCTTTTGAATAGCGCTCTTCCATGTAGTGAAAATTATAGAGCTGGAAAATTGGCGATCAATCCTGATTCCAACCAGTAAATAATGTCCGAATCTGCAAAAAGTTGACTTTATCACCAACAAGAGTGCTCATGAACTTAATATTTCCCTTCAACGACCTTTGATAATAATATGTTCCCGATTTTGGAAATCAGCCTTTTGGCAGTTTCCCCTTTGTTTTTGTGCAGGACCGGATTCACCGTGATGGTCCTGACATTGCTTGAAGAGAATCGGAAAGCGTTTATTTTTTTACTTGCCAGCCCGAAACAGGGACCGGTCTCCGGCGTGTTTCAGTTCCAATTCAAGTTGTTCGGTCAAATAGGGTGAAAGACGGGATTGCAAGGCGAGTTTGACCGGCAGTTTCAGGAATCGAAATCCCCGAATGCGCCCACGGCAGTGGAGGCTTCCGCATTTGCAGGTAAAGGCGCAGCCCTGACTCTCCAGATCGTATTCCGTGGTTTCGTAGTCGTAGGTTAGTTCCCATCCTGCGGGAATGGTTGTTATAGAAACCAATGCCTGTTCATCAAAATCCACCCGACAGGTCGGGGAACAACTGTGGTTGATGTAGTTGTCAAGCGCTTCCGGAGCGGCCTCCAGAAAACGATCACGGCCAACCTGCATGGCGTGGTGAAACCGGGTGACCCGGGATGTTCGGAGCAACTGGCCGGTAAAGTCAGTGACTGTTTTTCCGGCGGGAATAGTCTCGGTGGCGATCAGGCCAAGACCTGCAGGGGCTTTGATGATGCGAATCTTTTCGATCTCCGATGAAAGGATTTTAGCGTTCAGCTTACAGACTGGCTGCAGGGCTGATCGGCCTGGTTAATAATCCGGCACAAGGTAATGGACACGGCCGATTCTGGATGAATTCTGCAAAAAAAGCGGATAATTACGGGAATACGGATTTACTTCAATTTTGAGAGGGTAAATTTCGGCCCTGAATTTTTAAACTGCCCTAAAAAGCCCTTCATGTCTGAAACCTGGAAAGCCCCACTGAGTCCTGCTCAAGCGGCCACTGAACGGACCGGCTCGATCAGCCGATTTCTTGAAAAATATTACCTCCATTTTAATGCGGCCTCCGTGGTGGATGCCGCCAAAGGGTATACCCTGCACCTTTCTGAAGGGGGTAAAATGATGGTCACCCTGGCAGGCGCCATGAGTACGGCCGAAATGGGCAAGCTGCTGGCCGAGATGATCCGCCAGGATAAAATTCACATTATCAGTTGCACCGGGGCTAACCTGGAAGAAGACGTCATGAACCTGGTGGCCCATAACGATTACCGGCGTCTCCCGAACTACCGAGACCTGAGCCCTCAGGATGAATGGGACCTGGCTGAGAA
>JANNSM010000502.1:0-2819 GCA_031402635.1 Bacteroidota bacterium
GAACGGTTTCCATGGACCATGGCAGCGCGATAAACGAAACCAGATACAGCCCGATCAGAATCCGGAATGCCCGGTAAGGCTGGATTTTATTCCATTCTATGCGGAGAAGGCGCATCATGAGTTGGCGGTAATTTCCAGGAAGCTCTCTTCGAGCCGTTTTTTGTGGACGCGAAGGTGACTGAGCACGATGCCCCGCTCAAACAGGAAGCGGTTGAGTGCCGCGCCGTCGGGCTCGCCGGTCATGGACAAAACAATCAGCGGGCCCTCCGTGCGGCGATTTGCCGCCGCCGGGTAATCGGCCAGAGCCCGTTCCAACGCCGGCTGGTCTTCGGCCCTCAATTCAATCTGGTGTTGATTGCGCAAAATTTCCAGCACCGAACCTTGCGCCAGCAGTGTGCCCTGCTTGATGACCGCCACGTGCGTGCACACTTTTTCGACCTCGTCCAGAATATGACTGGCCAGAAGAATTGTTTTGCCCTGATTGGCAATTGCCGTGATCAGTTCGCGCACTTCGGCGATGCCTTGCGGATCAAGCCCGTTGGTGGGCTCGTCCAGGACCAGCACATTGGGATCGGCCAGCAGCGCCGAGGCGATGGCAAGGCGCTGTTTCATGCCGGTCGAAAAAGTTTTGAAGGCGCTGTCGGCCCTGGCCAGGAGGCCCACCTGTTCTAACACCGGCTCAATCCGCGACGCTGAACACTCTTTAATCAGGCAGGCTATTTCCAGATTTTTTTTGGCGCTCAGGTAGGGATAGAAGTTGGGTTGTTCAAGCAGTGCCCCGATCCGCCGTCTGATTTCCGGCGAAGGCTCCCTTCCAAACCACTGAAAACTTCCGCTGTCCTGGGTCAAAATGCCCAACAGCATACTCAGGGTTGTGGATTTGCCGCTGCCGTTGGGACCTAAAATTCCGAACACTGCTCCATCGGGCACCAAAAGGTCAAGGCTCTTGACCGCTTTGATGCGGCCATAAGACTTGCTGAGGGCTTGGGTCTGGAGAACGGTTTCCAACGGTGCAATTTGGCGTGAAACTAAAGATTTGCGGGCAATTCGCATTTGGTTACCCGCTCTATCTTTATCCGGTTTTACTCCTGAATGATTCCGGCCAACATGAAAATCCGGCAAACCGGTGTCTCTGAATTGTTATCGCGATGCCAGCCCGATGGCCTGGAAGCGGGTTGTGATGAAGCCGGACGCGGTTGTCTGGCCGGACCTGTGGCAGCCGCAGCGGTAATTCTCCCGGCGGATTTTAGCCATCCGTTGCTACAGGACTCCAAGCAACTGGACGCCTCTTCGCGCAGCATGGCCCGCGAAATCATTGAAAGAGAAGCGCTGGCCTGGGCGGTGAGTTTTGTTTCCCCGCAGCGCATTGACCAGATCAATATCCTGCAGGCATCTATTTTGGCCATGCACCAGGCGCTGGACCTTTTAAGCCTTCAACCGGATTTTGTCGCCGTTGACGGCAACCGCTTCAAACCCTGGAAGAAAATTCCGTTTGCCACGCAAATAAAGGGCGATGGTCGTTTCCGGCATATTGCCGCCGCGTCTATTTTGGCCAAAACCCACCGGGACGAATACATGCGCCGGCTTGACGGACTATTTCCCGGTTATGGCTGGCAGAACAACAAAGGCTATCCTACACAGGAACACCGCCGTGCTATAGCCGAGCTGGGGCCCACGCCGGAGCACAGACGTTCGTTTCGCTGGCAGCCGCTTGCCGGACAGGGGGCTTTGTTTTCCTGAAATCACGGTTTCTCGTTGTCCCAATTTGCCCGGTTATGAAAACAAGGAGGAATTCGAACGGCACTAACTTGTTCTTTCCGCCCTCCGGTCCGGGTTGTTTTACCCGACCTTAGGAATTGCTCCTGAACGCTTTGAAATCGCTTGAAGATCTATATGAACTCATTGCCACGCTTAGCGCGCAGGAAGTTGAGTATTTCCGGCTGTTTTGCGTCAGTCAGCCTATCGGCATTACCGTAGAGCAAACCACGTTGTTTGAGGCGCTGATGGATGAAACGCGCAAAAACTCGGGCCATGTCAACCGGATTGATGTTGATCCAATTGTGGCGGCCGGCCTGACCCGGGAGTTGCGGCGCAGCCTGCGTTTCCTGTATGACGACCGGAATGTCCAGTCACAAATCAGGAGCCGGATAGCTGAAGCACAGGTGCTTCAGGACAAATGCCTGTTTGTTCAAAGTGATGCTGTTCTGCATGAAGCCCGCAATCTGGCCGACCATTTTGAGCGGTTTTACGAATTGCTGGAAACCATTAACCTCGAAAAGATTTCGCTCCAGCGCATCCTGTCGTTTGAAGAAGCTTCACAACGCCGCCAGGAACTGGAAACCGAAGAGCGGACGGTATTGGAAAAGCTCACCAACTATATTGCCTACCGCAATTTGGCCAAGGAAGTTTCCGAAGCCTACCGCCGCCCTGAAATGGTGGAGCCAGGCAGCCAGCCTGACGCATTGCAGCAACTGTTCAGTCAACCGCTCCTTCGCGACCCGCAGAAAGCGCAGTCGCTCACCGCGCGCTACTATTTTCTGCACCTCCACAGCACCTATGCCTATTTTACCGGTGATCTGCTCCGGGCATGGGAACTCAGCAGTCAGTTGCTGGAATTGCTTCGCCAGAAAACTTTCCTGGTTGACATTTCCCTTGACGGTTTCATGGTGACCTACTTCAACAATCTGGCACTCACCCTGGAACTGGGGGAGTACGTTGATTTTGTGCAGCGCCTCGCCGAATTCCGCCGCATGCCGGAGACCCTGAGCCGCCACGACAGTCCACGATTCAGACAGATTGTAGAGGAAAGGGCCGCCTTT
>JANNSM010000503.1:0-10691 GCA_031402635.1 Bacteroidota bacterium
GACGGCACGGAGGTCATCATCAGGGCGTGAAGCTCCATAGCTTCCGCTTCGGCAATTTCCACCATGAGTGCGGTATCGCCATCTCGGAGCACACAAGACATCTCCAGTACCCGCCGGCGGGCATTGGCGTAACGGGGCTCCGCGAAAGGGTTGTCCATCATCATGGCGTGCCCCACCGAGCTGGAAATCGCTTTGCGCCCGGTATCTACGATGAGGATGGCATCCCTCAAATTGGCAAACTCCGGAGCAACCTCCTGAACCGGCGTAGCAAAATCGTCCGTTGATCCGCCAAATGCCCCGGTCTCGCCCCAAGCCATCCAGGGACCGCCAATTGAACGGCAGGCGCTGCCGGAACCCAGTCTAGCCATGCGGCCTGCCAACTGATTAAAGACCGGACCTTCGCTGGGAAGTTCTCCGAGTTCGGCAGCGATGGAACACAACCCCAGCGCCAGAGCGCTCATTCCGGAAGCGGAAGAAGCAATGCCGGAACTGTGGGGGAAACTGTTGTAGGTGTCCACCACCAAATCCACCCCGGACAGCATGGGCAGTTCTTCCTCCATTTTTTCAAGGTAGAACCGAACACGGCTTTCAAAATCGGGAGATGCTTCACCGGAAGCGATGAAGGCCAAAAGCTTGCCGGACCCGGGCCTCCAGCGAATCGTGGTGCGGGTAACCGATTCGCTCAGCGTCAGACTCAGCGAAGGGTTTCTCGGCAATTGGAGGCCGTGTTTGCCCCAGTATTTGACGATGGCAATGTTGCTCGGACTTTCCCAGGTCACTTCCCGGAAAGCGGCCGCAGCGATGTGGTGCTGTTTGGTCTTTTCCTCTTTTTGCACACGGTAAATCTCGTCATTCCGGAGGGCATTCGCTCAAGGGCTCGTTTATTGGACCAGCAGCAGAAATAAAATGCCTACAGCAATCCGGTAATAACCAAAATGCTGAAAACCGTACCGCTCCACTATTTTCAGAAAAACCTTAACGGCAAACCAGGCGGTGATAAACGCGATGACCAGGCCAAGGCTCAACAACATAATTTCTTGCCGGGTGAAAGCAATAGGAGTCTTGATCAAATCGTATCCGGTAGCTGCAAACATGGTGGGAACCGCCAGCAAAAACGAAAACTCCGTGGCTTGCTTTTTGTCCAGCCCGTTAAAAACACCGCCGATGATGGTTGCTGCTGCTCTCGACACCCCGGGAATCATCGAGAAACACTGAATCAACCCAATGAAAAAGGCATTCTTGTAGCTGATGTTTTCCAGCGCATCCGTCTTGCTCTGCCTGTTGTTGATGCTTTTGTCAATAACGATCAGGATGATTCCCCCGACAATTAACGAGACCGCTACGATGGTGGGGTTAAATAAATAGGTTTTAATATAGTCGTAGGCCAAAAAACCAATGACCGCTGTCGGGAAGAAGGCAATGCCCAGTTTGAGATAGATCGAAATTCCCTGCAAAAACCGCTTTGCGTACAACATCACAATGGCCAGGATAGCCCCGAGCTGGATGCAGATTTCAAAGGTTTTTACAAAAGCATCGTCCTGAATTTTCATGATGCTTGAAGCAAGAATCATGTGGCCGGTTGAGGAAACCGGGAGAAATTCAGTCAGGCCTTCGATGACGGCCAGAATGATGGATTCGGCAAGGGTCATTGCAGGACCGCGGAGGATGTGGCTTCCATGCAACGGGCGCGATCGGCCGGAGAGCAGCCGATGGAATCGCAATAAGCCTGGCATTGCGCGGGAGTCATGGCGGCGCATTTGCTCAGGTCACAAGCCGGTCCTGAAGCCTCTAGCGCTTCGGCCGTGGAATACTCAATTTGGGTTGCTGCCTGACCAGCACTGTGTCCTCCGGTTCCATAGACTTGTGCCAGCGTGGGTGCAATGACCAGCGAAACAATGCTCATCAGCTTGATGAGGATATTCATAGAAGGACCCGAGGTGTCTTTGAACGGGTCGCCCACGGTGTCGCCCGTTACAGAAGCCTTGTGCGGATCCGATTTCTTGTAATAGACGACGCCATTAATCGTAGCGCCCTTTTCGAAACTCTTTTTAGCATTGTCCCATGCGCCCCCGGCGTTGTTCTGGAACATTCCCATCAGGACACCGCTTACCGTTGCTCCGGCTAAAAATCCGCCCAGCGCTTCCGGGCCCAGTAAAAAGCCGATGATGATCGGGGAGGAAATGGCGATAGCCCCGGGAAGCATCATTTTTCGAATGGATGCCTCCGTGCTGATGGCCACGCATTTTTCGTACTCCGGTTTGGCCGTTCCCTCCATGATGCCCGGAATTTCGCGGAACTGGCGGCGCACTTCTTCAACCATAGCCATGGCCGCTTCGCCAACCGCGGAGATGGCCAGCGAGGAAAAAATGAACGGGATCATGCCACCGACAAACAGGCAGGCGAGCACGTCGGCTTTGTAAATGTCAATTCCGTCAATCCCGACCACGCCGACAAACGCGGCAAAAAGCGCAAGGGCGGTAAGGGCTGCCGAGGCAATGGCAAAGCCTTTACCGGTTGCGGCAGTCGTGTTTCCTACTGCGTCAAGCACATCGGTTTTTTCGCGGACATCGCTGGGCAATTCACTCATTTCGGCGATGCCCCCGGCATTGTCGGCAATCGGGCCGAAGGCATCAATGGCCAATTGCATGGCTGTGGTGGCCATCATGCCGGCAGCGGCAATGGCCACGCCGTACAACCCGGCAAACGCGTAACTGCCGTAGATGCCGCCGGCCAGCACCAGGATGGGAAGAAAGGTAGATTCCATGCCGATGGCCAGGCCTCCAATGACGTTGGTAGCGTGACCCGTCGCGCTCTTTTTGACAATACTCAGCACCGGGCGTCTGCCCATGGCCGTGTAGTACTCCGTGATCAGGCTCATCAGTGCGCCCACCACCAGACCGACCATAATGGCCCCCAACACACCGTTGCGGGTAAACGTTTCACCGCGCAGAACCAATGTTTCCGGCAACAGGTAAAGAACCAGACCCGCAGAAGCAATAGCCGTTAAAACAATGGAACCCCAGTTGCCCATGTTCAGCGCCTTTTGCACCACGGATGTACTGATCCCGGCAGAATCATTGATTCGCACGAAAAAAGTGCCGATGATGGAAAAGATGATGCCCACACCAGCGATCAGCATGGGGAGCAGAATTGGCGAAAGGCCGTTAAAATTGTCAACAGCCGTTGTTTCCTGGCCCAGAACCATGGTGGCCAGCACGGTCGCCACATAAGAACCGAACAAGTCGGCGCCCATTCCGGCAACGTCACCAACGTTATCGCCCACGTTATCGGCAATGGTGGCCGGGTTGCGTGGATCGTCTTCGGGAATTCCCGCTTCAACTTTGCCAACCAGGTCTGCGCCCACGTCTGCGGCCTTGGTATAAATCCCACCGCCTACCCGGGCAAACAGCGCGATGGATTCAGCACCGAGGGAAAAACCCGTAAGCACTTCAATGGTGCGGAGCATTTCTTCCGAGTTTACCGCCGCATCAGGAGCGAAAATGCTTTTCAGCACGATGAACAGACTTCCAAGGCCCAAAACGGCCAGTCCGGCTACCCCAAGACCCATAACTGCCCCCCCGGTGAACGATACGTTGAGGGCTTTACTCAGGCTTGTTCTGGCTGCCTGCGCAGTTCGCACATTGGCTTTAGTGGCGACGCTCATCCCAACCCAGCCGGCAAAAGCGCTGAAAAAGGCACCGATGACAAAGGCAATTGAAATGGCCCAATGCGAACTGGGATTATTGCCAGCCATAATGGCCAGCAGAATCGCCACAATGACCACAAAATAGGACAGTATTTTCCATTCAGCCCGCAGAAAAGCCATCGCACCATGAGCGATGTACGCGCTGATTTCCTTCATCCGCTCGTTGCCGGGATCCTGCTTACTTACCCAATTGAACTTCCAAACGGTGTAAGACAGTCCTACCAGGCCAAGAAGGGGAACAGCGTAGAGCAAATTTTCCATGCCAGACGATTGATGCTATTGAGCTCGATTGCTTTAATAATAAGGGCTGCAAAAATAGCAAAAAGAAAATGCTGCGCTAAGAAAAGCGCTACTGTTGAAAGCCCCGGAAAGCGCAACTTCCTAAGCGCACTGTTTGGATGCGCCTTTTTTCATGTTTTGGGAACCGGGGGTCGGTCAACCTCCTGATTCCGGAGCCTCAATATCGGGGCTACAAAATCTTTCGCGGCATGAAAAAGTTTATCCGAGAATGGTTTAAAACCGTCATTGACCGGTTTTAAGAGAAAAAATCTTTTGCACATGCCAGATCGTTCGTTTCCATTTCCCGTAAAGCCGCAGCCGGTGGAAATACTTTCGCGGCCATGGCACGCTTGCTTGTTCTGTTACTGCTTTGGCCGTTGAGCTTGCTGAATGCACAGCTCGCCGATAACTTTTCTGACGGTGATTTTAGCGCGGATCCCGCGTGGTCCGGGGATACTACCGGTTTTTGGGTTGAAGCCGGAGAACTCAGAAGCAACGGCCCCGCCGAAAGCAGCACCCTGCATCTGTCAACACCGCAGACGGATTTGGGGCACACGGAATGGCGGATTCGGGTGCGCCTGGATTTTGACCCGAGTTCTACAAACCTGGTGCGCGTTTATCTGGTTTCGGACCAGGCAGATCTCGAAGGGGCGCTCAACGGTTACTACCTGCAAATCGGCGAAACTGCCGCGACCACCTCGGATTCCATTGATTTGTTCCGGGCGGATGGAGAAAGTTCGGTGAAGCTGCTGACCAGCTCTTTTCCCTGTATTACGTCGGCAACCCGCAATACCATTGACCTTAGGGTGCTGCGAACCGCTTCCGGAACCTGGACGTTGTGGGCGGATTGCTCCGGCAGCGGAGTCTATGATTTTGGAGCAAGTGCAGAGGACACCACGCATGCGGAAACCCTTTGGTTTGGCGTTTACTGCCAATACGCCACCGCCAGCCGTGCGGACAAGTATTTTTTTGACAGCATTTACGTGGGTCCTGAAATCGTTGACAGCGAACCGCCGTTTGTGCAGGAATTGAGGGTTGCCGGGCCGGATGCGTTGCAGCTTGTTTTTTCGGAGGCCGTTGATCCGCTCAACGCCAGCGAGCCTTCCCGTTATTTCGCGGATTGCGATATCGGTAATCCGATGTCCGCGCAGGTCAGCGGCACAAATCCGGCTTGGGTTGATCTGGGTTTTGAAGAAGATTTTCCCGACGGACTGACCTGCAACCTTGAAATTTCCGGCGTGACTGACCGCAGCGGCAACGCGATGGCCGATCAGGAGATGGCGTTTGGTTACACCGCGGTGCGGCCCTTCGATTTGGTGATTACGGAAATCATGGCCGATGAAACGCCGTCCGGGGGTTTGCTGCCGGAGGCAGAATTTATAGAAGTGTACAACCGCAGCGGCGGCACTCTTGACTTAAACAACTGGACCCTGCGCGATGCATCGGCTGCGGGTAGTGCCGTAATTCAGGAGGTTGAACTGGGGCCGGGTGAATTGCTGATCCTCTGCCGAAACCAGGATACCTCGCTGTTTTCTGTGTATGGTCAGGTGCTCGGTTTGAGCGGTTTTCCCAGCCTCAACAATGACGGCGACCGGCTGGAACTTAGAACGCCGGATGGGTTGAGTACGCACCAACTGGATTATACGTCGGCGTGGTATCAGAATTCCACCAAATCAGAAGGCGGCTGGTCGCTGGAAATGATTGACCCCGACCGGCCCTGGCTCGGGACCTGCAACTGGAAGGCAGCGGCTGCTCCTGCTCAGGGAACACCCGGACGCATCAATAGCGTGAACCGGGACTTTGATGACGAAGAGGCGCCCTCTGTGGCGGGCGCCGGGGCCGTGGACCCGGCAACCTTGCGTGTAATTTTTAGCGAAGCCATGGATTCACTGTCGCTGCTTGCCACAGAAAACTACACGATTGTTGAAGACTTGGGCCGCCCAATAATCGCTGTGCCCGAAGGGCCTGACTTCCGAACCGTTCTCTTGTCGCTATCGGATTTGATGGTGACCGGAAATGTCTATCAACTGACCGTTAGCGGTGTGCAGGACTGCTCCGGGAATCCGGTTGGTGTTTATCATTCGGTGCCGTTTGGGCTTCCGGAGGTACCGGATAGCCTGGACCTCGTGATCAATGAAATCCTGTTTGATCCCAAAACCGGAGGTGTGGATTTTATTGAAATCTATAACCGCTCACAAAAGATCGTGGAGCAGTTCAACCTTTTTATTGCGGAGCCGGACCCGTTGCTTCCGGGGGAGAAACTGGAAGTAGCCCGCGTTTCGGCAGATGGGCGGCTATTGTTTCCCGGAGAATATGTGGTCCTGACGGAAGACCCGGTTGCTGTTTCCAGTCAGTTTCCCGGCGGCCCTCAAAACGGAATGCTGGAGGTGTCCGGAATGCCGTCCTGGCCGGATAGTGACCAAGAGGGGATCGTCTCCATTGAATACCGGGATGGCGGTTTCCTTTACGAGCTTGACCGGGTCCGGTATCACCGTGACTGGCACTTTGACCTTCTGGACGCAACGGAAGGCGTTTCGCTGGAGCGCATCAATCCTGCGGGAGACTCCCGGGACCAGCAAAACTGGCATTCCGCGGCCCAGGGTGCAGGTTTTGGCACTCCGGCACAGCAAAACTCCGTATTTGTCGAAGGCGCTTTTTCAGCTCCTGGCAAACTGGTCCTTGCACCGGAGGTCTTTTCCCCGGACCAGGATGGCTTCGATGATGTAATTCAAATCGCGTATTCCTTTACTAAACCGGGCTTTACGGCCAGTCTCTATATTTTTAATGCCTCAGGGAGGCCGGTCCGAAAGCTGGCCGGCAATCAAAACCTGGGTGTTCAGGGAATCTTTACCTGGGACGGAGTTGATGAAACCGGAGAAAAAGCCGCCATTGGTATTTATCTGGTCTTGATGGAGGCGTTTGACCTGAGCGGGAACGTCCTGCGTTTCACCGGCCGATGCGTCCTTGCCGCAAAGCTCAATTAATCCCGGGCCCCCGGATTCTCTGTATCAATGGGTTTCCTTGAACATAGTCGGGCTTTAACATTTTTTAACGGGTATATTGTCAGGATAAGAAGCGATACGCCGTTAATTTAGCGTCCGCTTTGATCCAATCACGGCCCTGTTAGGAATTACCGCCGGGGCCGGATTTGTTCTCCCTCTTTTTAACTACAGCATTCAAGAACGAACGATTATGGAAGCTACGCTGACCACCAGCGATATTCAGGCATTAAACGAAAAGATCCACGAGCGAAGCGCCTTTGTAGAATTGATGGCCCTGGAGACCGGAAAATTCATTGTCGGCCAGAAATACATGATGGAGCGGCTGTTGCTCGGCTTGCTCGCCGGCGGCCATATCTTGCTCGAAGGGGTGCCCGGGCTGGCAAAAACCCTCGCGATCAAGTCCCTGGCTTCTGCCATTGATGCCCGCTTCAGCCGTATTCAGTTCACCCCGGATCTTCTCCCGGCCGACCTTGTGGGTACCCTGATTTACAACCAGCGGGACCACGAATTCAGCGTCAAGAAGGGGCCCATCTTTGCCAACTTTATCCTGGCCGACGAAATCAACCGCGCCCCGGCCAAAGTGCAAAGTGCTCTGCTCGAAGCCATGCAGGAAAGACAGGTTACCATCGGGGATCAGACTTACCCGCTCCAGGAGCCTTTTTTGGTCCTGGCAACCCAAAACCCGATCGAACAGGAAGGAACATACCCCCTGCCGGAAGCCCAGGTTGACCGTTTTATGCTCAAGGTAGTCATCACCTATCCCAATAAAGAGGACGAGCGGCTGATCATGCGCCAAAACACCGGAGCGGCCCGCGATAGTATTCACGCCGTGGTGAAACAGGAGCAGATTCTCTCCGCCAGAGAATTGGTTCGCCAGGTTTACATGGACGAAAAAATTGAGCAGTACATTCTGGACCTGGTTATCGCCACCCGCAAGCCGGCCGAATACCGGCTGAATAAACTGGTGCCACTGATTTCCTACGGCGCCTCACCAAGGGCCAGTATCAACCTGGCTTTGGCGGCAAAAGCATACGCTTTTATCAAACGCCGCGGTTATGTGATCCCTGAAGATGTTCGGGCCATTTGTGCGGATGTGCTGCGTCACCGGATCGGCCTGACCTATGAAGCCGAAGCGGAGAACATCGGACCGGAGGAGATCATTGCCGAAATCCTCAACACCGTAGAGGTGCCCTGATGCCCAATATTCCCCCGAAAAAAACACCAATCTCAAGTTCCGAAAGAGACCGACAGATGGATACGGCGGAATTGCTGAAGAAAGTCCGCAAGATTGAGATCAAGACCAAAGGTCTCTCCAGCGACTTATTCGCCGGTGAATACCACTCTGCATTCAAGGGGCGTGGAATGTCGTTCAGCGAAGTCAGGGAGTACCAGTTTGGCGACGATATCCGGGCAATTGACTGGAACGTCACGGCGCGTTTTAATCACCCCTTCATCAAGGTTTTTGAAGAAGAACGCGAACTGACGGTCATGCTAGTTCTTGATCTTAGCCCTTCGGCCTATTTTGGAACGACCGGTCAGTTTAAAAATCAGTTGATTGCCGAAATCAGCGCTGTTCTGGCTTTTGCGGCGGTGAACAATAATGACAAGGTTGGCTGTCTGCTATTCACCGACCAGGTTGAACGGTTCATTCCTCCCAAAAAAGGCAAAGGGCATATCCTGTTGATTATCCGGGAGATACTCGGGTTCAACGGCAAAGGCAAAGGCACCAACATCGCAGAAGCACTTCGCTATTTCAACGGCGTCATCAAAAAGCGAAGTATCGTTTTCGTTTTCAGCGACTTTCTTGATGCCGGCTATGAAACACCGTTGCGCATTGCCGCCCGCAAACACGACCTGATCGGGGTACACGTTCACGATGATCGCGAGCGGGAACTGCCTCAAATGGGCCTTGTGCGCATGCTCAATCCAGAGTCCGGAGAGGAGCGCTGGGTAGATACCAACAGTCGTGTTTTAAGAGAGCGATATACCGCAATCTACGATCAGCACCAGGCGCGGTTTTCCCGGCTGTTCCGGCAGGCGGGATCTGATGTCATCCGCGTTGACTCGTCAATCTCCGATGAGAAAATCCGACAGCGCCGCTATCTGCAAACCCTTCACAGTTTTTTTCGCCGCCGGGACTCCCGGCGATAAGGTTTGGAAATGTCCGCTGTTAACCGCCATATCAAGATCCTGATTTATGCTGCTTTCGCGGTAGCGAGCGTTCCGGCCTCCGCACAATCGGTGAGCGCCCGGCTGGACCGTGCCGCATATGAAATCGGCGACGAGATCCACCTTACGCTGACCGTTGACATGGTGCAGCCTGCCATGGTGGTCTGGCCTGACCTGACTGCCCCGGTTCAGGGCATGGAGCAGCTCGATGACCGGATTGACACGCTTGACGGTCAGCTTGTGCGCAAGCTCAATTACCTCCAATTTGACACGGGTAGCTACCGGCTCCCGGCCTTTCCGATTCTTCTGGTCAGGCAGTCCGATACCAGCAAACTGGCCACCGCCGAAATAGCCTTTACCGTAGGCCTAGTCCCGGTGGATACGGCTGATGCCCTGCGCCCGATCGCGGCACGCCGGGATGTGGACTACAAACCGATTCCCTGGCTGATGTATGGTATCATCGGTTTTGTTATCCTGGCCCTGGCCGGATTCCTCTTTTACCGCTACTACTGGTCCCGGCGCCCGAAACCGGTTGTAGCAGCTCCGGTCCGTCCGCTGCCGGTAAAATCCATTGACGAGCACGCTATGGACCGCCTGCGCGAACTGGAAGCCAAAAAACTCTGGCAGCGCGAGGAGTTAAAGGCGTACTACATTGAACTCACGGACATTTTGCGTGAATACGTGGAACGGCGTTACACGGAGCCCGCGCTGGAATCCACAACAGAAGAAATCCTCTCGAGGCTCAAACACCGCGACCTGCCCGCTCCAAGTCTGGAAAGCTTTGGCGCAACGCTGAGGCTGGCTGACCTGGTCAAATTCGCCAAAGCGCGGCCTATGCCGGATCAGCATCAGCGGGCCATGAGCGAGGCTTATGCCTTTATAGAAGCCACCCGGACCGCGACAACGCCGGCAACACCGACAACACTGACAACGCCGGCAACACCGACAACACCGGCAACGCCGGCAACGCCGGCAACGCCGGCAACACCGACAACGCCGGCAACGCCGGCAACGGAGGCTGCGGCAAATTCGCGGGAAACCAAAAAATCCGGAGAAGCATGACGCAATACTTTGCGGACATCCATTTTGCTTCGCCGGCTGTGCTGTATCTGCTCGGAGTGATTCCGCTGCTGGCGCTTTGGTACCGCTGGCGCTACCGCAAACGCTTTGTCACGCTGACGCTTTCCGGATTTCAGGGGTTCGAAGGCACCCCGCAATCCTGGCGGGTGCGGTTGATGCCTGTGCTGCCGGTTCTGCGTCTGCTTTCCATCGCAGCGCTGATCATAGCGCTGGCCCGCCCACAGTCTATGTTCAGCGAAGAGAGCATCACCACAGAAGGGATTGACATTGTTCTGGCTATGGACGTTTCTACCTCCATGTGGGCGGTGGATTTTCAACCCAACCGCATCGAGGCCGCAAACCATTCCGGCTGGGGTGAGACGCTTTTCTTGAAAGAAGTATGGCCCGAGGCCAAATTGCTGATCTATGCCGAGTTCTATTATCGCGGGCGCGGGGCGGATGTGGGGTTTGACCCA
>JANNSM010000504.1:0-4098 GCA_031402635.1 Bacteroidota bacterium
CCGGGAGGCCTGCAACTGCTTCCGCGGGAGATGGCGGGCGAAGTACAGTCGCCGTTGCGCGGGGAGGTTTCCGGCCTCCGTTGCGGAGATCCGGTATTCTTTCGGCACGCAAAAGCCGGAGAAATTTGCGAGCACTTTTTGTGTCTGGAAGTCATCAGGGATAACGCGATTGTGGATAAATGGATGACTTATCGGGGCGAAGGTCAGTGTTTCCTGGGATAAGTTTTATCTTTGTCGCTTGTTTGGGCAAACCTGAAAATCTCCACCCGAATTTTTACCGCATGAACATCTACCAAGCCGTCGAGTCAATTTTCGCCGACATGGAATATTTTTTGTCCAGGGTGGACGATCCACAATACGCCCATCCCCTTGAGGTTCTTTCAAATGCTTCGGCCGGACAACATACCCGCCACGTGATTGAATTTTTTCAATGCCTGTTGGAACAGCGCCTCACCGGTACAATTAACTACGACAAACGGGTCCGCAATACGCTTATTGAACAGCACACGGGGGTTGCGTTGGATTCCCTTCAGCGCATTGCTTCGGAGATTCAGTCGGTTGATCCCAGAGAGTCCCTTCAACTTGAAGTCTCTTACGATGCGGCCTGTGAAGCGTGTTTTCCGGTTGAAACCACTTTTGAGCGGGAATTGGTGTACAACATCGAACACGCCATTCACCATCTGGCCATGATTAAAATCGGCCTGCGGATTGCAGCACCGGAAATTGTACTCCGGGCTGGCTTTGGTGTAGCGCCCTCAACGGTGCGCTACCAGCAACAAGGCCAGGTCCGGTGAGGAAGCCCTTTCAGCGCATTCCTTTTTTTATCCGCTTTTTCAATTGGGAATACTGGCCCTTCAATGTGGTTTATCTCCCGGTATTTGGCTATGTGGGCTGGCTCAGTCTCCGTGCCCGTTCTCCCTTATTCTTTACCGCAGCCAATCCCGGGATCCCCACGGGCGGTTTGGTCGGTGAAAGCAAGCTGGACATTCTCAATATGCTTCCCGCAGAATGGAAACCGGCAACGCTGTTTATCCCGGAGTCATTTTTACCGGAACAGTGCAACCGTGCACTTGTAGATTCAGGCATAATCTTTCCGCTGGTTGCCAAACCCGACATTGGTGAGCGGGGATTACTGGTGAAGGTCATCTATTCGCAAGAGCAACTCGCGCAGTATCGCAAGAAACATCCCGTTGATTTTCTCCTGCAGGAATTCATAGACTATCCTGAGGAAATCAGCGTATTGTATTTCCGTTTTCCCGGTCAGGAATCAGGAAGAATAAGTTCTGTTACCCTGAAACAATACCTTTCCGTCGCAGGCAACGGCCGCGATACCCTGGAAAAATTAATAGAGGACTATCCCCGTGCGCGGCTTCAACGGGAGACCTTGAAGCAAAGCCATGCAGCGCAGTGGCACGATATTCCTGCCGAGGGGGAGATTGTGCGTTTTCACACTATCGGCAACCACAGCAAAGGTTGTATGTTCCTTGACGGACGACATAAGATCAGCGATCAGCTCGTCCGCACTTTTGACCGGATCAATTCACGCCTTGACGGAGTTTGTTACTGCCGTTATGATATCAAATGTGCCAGTTGGGAATCAATGGAACAGGGCCGTGATTTCCGAATTCTGGAAATCAACGGCGTTAAATCGGAGCCGGCGCATATTTATGATCCTGATTATCCAATACCCCATTTTTACCGGGATATATTTTGGCACTGGAAAGTAATATTCCACATCAGCCAGGCCAACCGGAGGGCGGGAGTTGCCTACATGCGGGTCTCCGAAGCGTTGGTTCGTTTAAAAAATCTTTGGCAATACCACCGGAGGATAACCCAAAAAACTGTATTGACGGCAGCCTTTGCGCTGGTGTTGTTATCTGCCTGCTCCGGCGAAACCGTCAGGCAGGGCAGGGAAGAAGGAAAACTTCGCGATGGGGTCAGACACGGCACCTGGACCGGCTATCATTTTAATGAACAGGCGGCCTGGAAAGGTCATTTCCGCCAGGGAAAACCGGACGGTGAATGGAATACCTGGCTTGAAGACGGCACTTTGCACGAAACCTATTCTTTCCGCAACGGACTTCGGGAAGGCAGGTACCGGGCGATGTATCCCGATGGCCAAATCCGGGAAGACGGGGAGTACCGGTCCGGTGAAAAATCGGGACTTTGGACGCGGTATTTCCCTGATGGAAAGATTCAGGAAACCGGAACTTATACCGAAGGGAAGAAGCAAGGACAGTTCCGAAGTTTTTATGGGAATGGGAGAACAGAAAGTCAGTTTTCTTATATCGCCGGCGACGGAGAGGGGGCGGGTTTCCACGCAAACGGTGAAATCAGTTATACCGGACAGTGGTTGCAAGGCAAACAGCAAGGCCTCTGGCGTTACTTCGATGAGGGCGGAAAGCTACTCCGCGAAGAATTTTACCACAACGGACAACTCATTAGTTCTAACTGAACACCTGTTCATCCCTAATCGCATCGTACTAAACAATGTGGAATGCTATGTCCGAATTAATGGTTCAATCCAGACCTTCGGGGTCCTTGATAACCGGTGTGTCGTTGCGTCTTAGCGCTCGTCTTTTGCGCCGGTCAGCTACCAGATCGTAAAGGGAATCAAACTCCTGGCTATAAAACAAACCAACACCGGTTTCCGAAATGTTTCGACCGGAAACAATATCGTAATCGGGGCGTTGAAAGGCTTTAACCCGAAAACGCCCGTCTTCGGTGATGGCGTATTCTATTTCAAAATCTCCGGCTATGTTGTTGTTCCCGGCTGCGGGATCGATAGGGTCCGTGTTCTGACCCACACCAAAATTTCCGCCGAAGTTTACAAAAATGCGGTCATCAAAAAAGCGTTTGGACAACTGGATCTGCAGTTCCTGCTGGGTGAGTTCCTGTTGGGCGCTTTGGTAGTTGCGGTAGGATATGTCAATGTCCACGTCGGTGATCAGAAAGTCAGAAACCCAGTCCGTCACATAAACAGAGAGCTGCTGCGCGACGAATTCTGAAACGGAACTGCTGGCACTGGTCAGGATTGGGGAAACTCCGCTTTGCTGAGGGATAAAGCGATTAATCACCAGCAAACCGAATACCTGTTTGTTCAATTCGTTTTGATCGGCCTTGATTTCCTGCAGCCTTCGTTCAAACAAACTCGTACCACCACTTTGTCCGCCGGGAATACGGATATCAAAAAGAATATCCGGCGACTCGAGGGAACCCCCAAGGATGAGGTAAACATCAATATTTTGCAATTGTTGTGCTCTCTCGATTTCCTGTTGGCTCATGGAGGCCGCAAAGTCACTGACCAAATCCCATTCTGAGGTTCGTGCAGTGTATACGGCTTCTACCTTCAACTGGGCCTGGTAAGGATCGCCGGTAAACGTGATCGTGCTACCGTCGCTGATGCGGAAGTTTTTACTGACCAATTCCTGCAGCGAAAAGTTATAGGATCCCTGGGTTACCCGGTAAATCCCGTCCATATTGAAATCGCCAAGGGTGCTGATAGCAAGATGAAGACTGCCCTTGCCTTTGGCCTTCAATTCATCGCCCAGCAGTTCCATCGCCACTTCTGCGTCTTCGGTAATATCCAGATAGAAATCAAACCTTACCCGCCCGGGCTTTCGTCTGTTCAGTACTGCCGTACCTGGTTTATCGTCCGGTTTCCGGAAGCTGATGAAACTTCCACCGCTCAAACTGGGACCATACGTGATCGGCACAACCACAGACGTGCCGCGGTTGGATTTTGCATAAATCCCGATATTAATATCGTTTAGGGGTCCGTTGATAATCACCGTTCCGCTCCCATAGGCGGTCCCGAAGAATTCCGGGTTGGTTACCCGATCCGTTTTCATAAAACGCATATTGTCGGTGCTGATGTGCAGGGTATCAAACCGCCATGTATCCAGTCGTGAGTAAGAAACTGCGCCCTTTACCAGGCCTTTGTTGCCTTCCTGATCAAAAATCTCGGTTGGGGCAAGGACCAGCCGGCCGGGTGCAAGCCGCATGTCTAAAGAGGGAAGGGAAAATCGGGTATTCAGGTAGATCAGGCGCATAGAACCCTCCTGGATGGATGCGTTCCCGCTGAATACGGGCTTGTTG